>JAJFJO010000235.1 GCA_021774015.1 Gammaproteobacteria bacterium | reverse complement strand
TTACTTCCGTACGACAGATATTACAGGTGAAGTAGAGTTGCCTGCTGGTGTTGAAATGGTAATGCCGGGAGATAACGTTAAAGTGGTGGTTACTATGATTCATCCGGTTGCGATGGAAGATGGTTTGCGCTTTGCGGTCCGTGAAGGTGGTCGTACTGTAGGTGCTGGAGTCGTTAGTAAAGTAATCGAATAATCATATTTTCCTTGCAAAAGTAAGAGACTAGTGTTATCTAGTCTCTTGTTTTTTTGCCTTTGGTTATGAGAGAAGATAAAGGCCAGTAGCTCAATTGGCAGAGCGACGGTCTCCAAAACCGTAGGTTGGGGGTTCGATTCCCTCCTGGCCTGCCATATAGGCAGGATGTGGCGCTTGTGTGAGCAAGCGCTACCGTAAAATTTAAAGAGTGATGTATTATGAGCCGCAAAGGTGGTGCTATAAAATCAACAGAAAAGCCCTCTAAGTCTAATTTGGTGACATGGGTTCTTATTTTGCTCCTCGTGGTGGGTGGTATTGTAGCGAACTCTTTTTATAGTCATGTGGCCGGTGCTTTGAGAGCAGCGGGCGGTCTTGTGCTAGTTATAGCTATCTTGGCGTTGGCGGGTACGACAGCTCAGGGTAAAAAAGCGCTATCTTTTTTTAAAGGCTCCCGCATGGAGCTGAGAAAGGTGGTTTGGCCCACGCGGCAAGAGACGATACAGACAACACTGGTTGTGGTCGTAATGGTTTTTGCTATGGCGGTTATTTTGTGGGGCGTAGATAGCTTATTTCTATGGTTGGTAGGCATACTGACAGGTCAAAGGGGTTGAACGAGATCATGACTGAAGAAGAGTTGAAAAAACGGTGGTATGTTATACACGCTTACTCTGGGTTTGAGAATTACGTCGTTCGTGCTCTTCAAGAGCATGCTCGTTTGAAAGGCTTAGAAGACTGTTTTGAGGAAATCATTGTTCCCACTGAAGAAGTGGTAGAAATGCGGGCGGGGCAAAAGCGCAAGAGTGAGCGCAAGTTTTTCCCTGGCTACGTGCTTGTCAAAATGGTAATGAACGATGAAACGTGGCACTTAGTTAAAAGTGTGCCTCGAGTTTTAGGTTTTATTGGCGGTAAATCGGATCGCCCGGCGCCGATTAGTCAAAAAGAAGCGGATAATATATTGCAGCGTGTTGTAGAGGGTGAGAACAAGCCAAGGCCGAAGGTTTTATTTGAGCCAGGTGAAGTTGTTCGGGTAACTGATGGGCCGTTTGCTGACTTTAATGGTGTGGTTGAAGATGTGAATTATGAGAAAAGTCGCTTGAGAGTGTCTGTTTCTATTTTTGGTCGTTCTACACCGGTTGAATTAGAATTTGGTCAAGTAGAAAAAAGTTAAAGTTTTGAGTGTGCGGGTGTCTCTAAATGGGCACTCTCTATACTCTATTGGTGTGTGAATATTCACACAATATAAACGGGGAGCTAGCTAAAACTAGCGTTTGCACCCAATGGGAGTCGTCATTATGGCTAAGAAAATCACAGGCTACATTCGCTTACAAATTAAAGCGGGTGAAGCAAATCCAAGTCCACCTGTTGGTCCAGCTTTGGGTCAGCACGGTGTTAACATCATGGAATTTTGTAAAGCATTCAATGCAAAAACACAAAACATTGAAAAAGGTTTGCCAACTCCAGTTGTTATTACAGTATATGCGGATCGCAGTTTTACTTTTATCACTAAAACGCCTCCAGCTGCTGTCTTATTAAAGAAAGCATTAAATCTTAAGAGTGCTAGCGCCACCCCTAACACTGAAAAAGTGGGTAAAGCTACTCGTGCGCAATTAGAAGAAATTGCGAAACTAAAAGAACCAGATTTAACAGCCTCAGACCTAGATGCTGCTGTGCGTACTATTGCAGGCACAGCTCGTAGCATGGGCATTGAAACAGAGGGAGTTAAATAATGGCTAAGTTATCAAAGCGCAGGCAAGCAATCGTTGCTAAGTTAGAGGCTGGTAAACTATACCCTATTGCTGAAGCCGTAAATTTATTGAAAGAATGTGCTACGACAAAATTTGCTGAGAGCGTTGATGTGGCAGTGAACTTAGGTGTTGATGCACGTAAGTCAGACCAAAACGTTCGTGGAGCAACTGTTTTACCGAAAGGTACTGGACGCACGGTTCGTGTTGCAGTATTTACTTCGGGTGATAAGGCCGAGGCTGCTAAAAAAGCAGGGGCTGATGTTGTTGGGATGGACGATCTTGCTGAGCAAGTGAAGAAAGGTGAGATGAATTTTGATGTGGTTATTGCATCACCAGACGCGATGCGTGTTGTAGGCCAGTTGGGACAAATTTTGGGTCCACGTGGTCTTATGCCCAACCCTAAAGTAGGCACCGTCACTAATGATATCGCAACGGCAGTGACCAATGCGAAAAGTGGTCAGGTCAGGTTCCGCACAGATAAAAACGGTATTATTCATTGCTCTGTGGGCAAGGTGAGTTTTGATGCGGATGCTATTCAGGTGAACCTAGAGGCGCTTTTAACTGAGCTTAAAAAGATTAAGCCAAGCACTGCGAAAGGAACTTATTTGAAAAAGTTGACGATTTCGACTACGATGGGCCCCGGATTATTAGTGGACCTATCATCATTGGCGGTATAAGGCTATTTTTTTGGAATTTGACGACCGGTGTAAAACAGTGTTTTACACCTAATCGTCGAAGACCGTAGGTGTTTTTAACTTAATTGATTGAATCGATAACTGATTAAATCAACCTACGCAGACGGTGATGTCAACGCAGAATGTGTCGGCAGTCACCATTACGGGTGGCCAGTTGCGTAAGCGGCTGACCAATTTAACTAACCTGGAGGTAGACAGTGACAATGAGACTTGAGGATAAGAAGGCTGTTATTGCGGAGTTGACTGATATGGCAAATACGTCTGTATCTGTTATCGCTGCGGATTATCGTGGCCTGACTGTCTCAGAGATGACCGAACTGCGTAAGAGCGCCCGAAATTCGGGAGTTTATATGCGTGTTTATCGTAACACGCTTGCGCGTCGCGCCATCAAAGAGACACCTTTTGCCTGTCTTACCGAAGCATTAGTTGGTCCCATCGTGTTGTTATTTTCACGAGAGGAGCCAGGTGCTGCTGCGCGTTTAGTCAAAGACTTTACTAAGAAAAATGACAGACTTGAAGTCTGTGCATTGGCCTTAGGTGATGGATTGTTGGGGCCGGATCGTTTATCGGCTGTTGCAAGTTTACCATCTAAAGATGAAGCTTTGGCTCAGTTGATGTCGGTGATGCAAGCGCCAATTACTAAGTTCGTGCGTACATTACGCGAACCTTATGCACAAGCTGTGCGAGTAATGGGTGCAGTGCGCGACGCCAAGCAAGCAGACTAGTGTAAGACAACCTTAAATTAAACAGGAGCTATACAATGGCTGAAGTAACTAAAGATCAAATCTTAGAAGCTGTTGCTAACATGAGCGTGATGGATGTTTGCGATCTTGTCAGTGCAATGGAAGAGAAATTTGGTGTTTCTGCAGCTGCAGCAGTAGCTGTTGCAGGTCCTGCGGCAGGTGCCGATGCAGGTGCCGCTGAAGAAAAAACTGAATTTGACGTAATTATGTCTAGTTTTGGTGAAAACAAGATCAATGTGATTAAAGCAATTCGCGCAATCACAGGTCTTGGTTTGAAAGAAGCTAAAGACATGGTTGAAAAAGTCCCAGCAACAGTTAAAGAAGGTGTTGCTAAGGATGAGGCTGAAGGCGTTAAGAAGCAGCTTGAAGAAGCTGGTGCTAGCGTCGACGTTAAATAAGACGTCATTTATTTGGGATAAGCGGTGGGTGGTCATACGACCACTCATCGCTATCTCGTATTTGAAATTTACGATTAAGTCATCGATTGAGGTGAACTTAAACGCGATCTTTGCCGACATGAGGGGCGCTAATGGCTCAAACAAGTATTAAAAACGATAATCGTTACACCGTTTCCTCTAACTCAGAAAAAAGGCGTGTGCGTCTACGCTTAGGGCAGAGCACATCTGAGGTAATCAAGATTCCTTATCTATTGAAGATGCAATTGGAATCTTATCAACAATTTTTGCAATACGGTGTCAAGCATGAAAATTTAGCAGACACAGGTTTGCATGCCGCATTTGGTTCTGTTTTCCCGATTGAAAGCTATTCCGGTTATGCTCGTATAGAGTATGTTAGCTATACCTTGGGTGAATCTGTTTTTGACGTGGGTGAGTGTAAATTGCGTGGTTTGACCTATGCAGCACCTTTGAAAGTAAAGATGCGCTTGGTGATTTTCGATAAAGAAGCCACGGGCGACGAAAAGGTCGTTAAAGATATTAAAGAACAAGAAGTGTATATGGGAGAAGTCCCCTTAATGACTGAGACAGGTAGTCTTGTTATTAATGGAACAGAGCGTGTTGTTGTTTCTCAGCTACACCGTTCCCCTGGTGTTTTCTTCGAACATGATAAAGGTAAAACACATACCTCAGGTAAACTGCTCTATTCAGCACGAGTTATTCCTTACCGTGGTTCTTGGTTGGATTTTGAATTTGATCCTAAAGATTGTATTTTTGTGCGTATTGATCGCCGTCGTAAGTTGCCAGCAACTATTATTTTACGGGCGTTGGAATATACGACTGAAGAAATATTAACAATGTTCTACGATACTAACACGCTGACTCTTGGTGAGGAGGATGTCACTTTAAACTTGGTGCCTAAGCGTCTTCGAGGTGAGCTAGCAGTGACTGATATCGTCGATAAGTCGGGTAACATTATTGTAGAAGCCAATCGTCGTATTTCAGGCCGCCATGTTCGCCAAATTGAAAAGGCAGGCTTAAAAACACTGAGTTATCCCGAGGAATATATTTATGGCAAAATGATTGCTGCGCCCATAATCGATGAAGAAACGGGTGAAGTGATTGCTAATGCTAATGATGAAATTACTGTTGAGTTACTGGAAGTTCTTAGGAAGGCTGGTGTTAAAACGATTACGACTCTATACATCAATGAAATTGAGTGTGGGGCCTATGTCTCTGATACGCTGAAATTAGACTCTTGTAAAAATCAACTGGAAGCATTGGTTGAGATTTATCGAATCATGCGTCCAGGTGAGCCGCCAACTAAAGATGCAGCAGAAGCGCTGTTTGAAAACCTCTTTTTTAATGAAGACCGTTATGACCTTTCTCCTGTTGGCCGCATGAAGTTTAATCGTCGTGTGAGTCGAGAAGGTATTAAGGGCCCAGGTGTGTTATCGAAGCAAGATATCGTCGATGTACTTCGGGTTCTTGTTGATATTCGTGATGGTAAAGGCGAGGTTGATGACATTGATCACTTGGGTAACCGTCGTGTTCGTAGCGTTGGTGAGATGGCTGAAAATCAGTTCCGAGTTGGTTTAGTGCGTGTTGAGCGTGCGGTTAAAGATCGTCTTAGTCTTGCTGATATTGATAATTTGATGCCACAAGATTTGGTTAATGCCAAACCGGTTGCAGCGGCTATTAAAGAATTTTTTGGTTCGAGCCAACTGTCCCAATTTATGGATCAAAACAATCCATTGTCTGAAATCACACATAAGCGTCGTATTTCAGCATTGGGTCCTGGTGGTTTGACGCGTGAGCGTGCTGGCTTTGAGGTCCGCGATGTTCACCCAACTCACTACGGTCGTGTTTGTCCTATTGAAACTCCTGAAGGTCCAAATATTGGTTTGATTAATTCATTATCGGTGTTTGCACGTGCTAATGATTATGGTTTTCTGGAAAGTCCTTATCGCAAAGTAAGTGATGGTGTTGTATCTGACGACATCGATTATTTATCTGCGATAGAAGAGGGTGATTTTTATATTGCTCAGGCGAATACCGTCATGGATGAGAAGGGTAAAATCACAGGTGATCTCATTTCTTGTCGTTTCCATGGTGAGTTTACGCTAACGACGCCAGATAAAGTTAACTATATGGATGTATCGCCACGCCAGATTGTATCTGTAGCCGCATCCTTAATCCCTTTCTTGGAACATGATGACGTTGCTCGTGCTTTGATGGGTTCTAATATGCAGCGCCAGGCAGTGCCTACTGTATGCCCTGACAAACCTTTGGTTGGAACGGGTATGGAGCGAACCGTGGCGGTGGACTCTGGTGTTACTGTGAGTGCGCGTCGTCCAGGCATTATTGATTCCGTGGATGCGTCTCGTATCGTGGTGAGAGTAGCTGATAAAAACGTGAAAGACAGTGATGATATTGGTGTTGATATTTATAACTTGGTTAAGTTTTCTCGCTCGAATCAGAATACCTGTATTAATCAGCGTCCCATTGTAGAGGTGGGTGATGAAGTAGAGCTGGATGATGTGTTGGCTGACGGGCCATCAACGGACTTAGGTGAGTTGGCGTTAGGCCAGAATTTGATGGTCGCCTTTATGCCTTGGAACGGTTATAACTTTGAGGATTCAATCCTTATTTCAGAAAGGTTGGTTCAAGAAGACCGTTTTACTAGCATTCACATCCAAGAGTTTACTTGTGTATCACGTGATACGAAATTAGGTCCTGAAGAAGTGTCTTCTGACATCCCCAATGTAGGTGAAAGTGCTTTGTCCAAATTGGATGACTCTGGAATTGTATACATTGGTGCTGAAGTTAATCCCGGTGATATTTTGGTGGGTAAAGTGACGCCTAAGGGTGAAACGCAGTTGACACCAGAAGAAAAACTGTTGCGGGCCATCTTTGGTGAGAAAGCATCTGATGTTAAAGATAGTTCGCTTCGCGTTCCTCCCGGTGTGATTGGTACGGTTATTGATGTTCGTGTCTTTACTCGCGAGGGTGTTAAGAAAGATGAACGAGCGCTTTATATTGAGGAAGCAGAATTAGATAAAGCACAGCAAGATCTTAATGATGAATTGCGTATTCGTGAAGATGTTTTGTTTGTTGGGCTTGAACGCTTGTTAACTAGCAGCGTAGCCACTGGAGGGCCAGAAAAATTACAATCAGGTTCTGCAGCGACAAAAGAATATTTGAATGAATTGCCGCATGAAAGATGGTTTGAAATTCGCTTGAAGGATGATAAAGCGACTCAACAGCTTGAAGCAGCGCATGAAAAATTTAAAGAACTGCATAAAGAACGTGATGCGAGACTTAAGTCCGTACGCCAGAAATTAACTCAAGGTGATGATTTAGCGCCGGGTGTTATTAAGATTGTTAAAGTCTACTTGGCGGTTAAGCGTCGCATTCAACCAGGTGATAAAATGGCGGGTCGTCATGGTAACAAAGGTGTGATCTCTACCATTGTACCGATTGAAGATATGCCTTATATGGAAGATGGCACATCAGTGGATATCGTTTTGAATCCATTGGGTGTACCGTCACGTATGAATATTGGTCAGGTGTTGGAAACTCACCTTGGTTGGGCTGCAAAAGGTATGGGTCTGAAGATTGGTAAGCTGCTAGATCAGCAAGCATCCACTCAAGATCTGCGATCTTACTTGCAAGAAGTCTATGACGTGAGCTTTTCTCAAAAGCTCAACGTAGATGCTTTGACGGACAAAGAAGTTGCTGCATTAGCTAACAACTTGAAAGGGGGTGTGCCGATGGCAACGCCTGTGTTCGATGGTGCGAGTGAAAAAGAAATTAAGCACCTATTACGCATGGCAGATCTACCTGAGTCTGGACAAACCATTTTGCATGACGGTCGTACAGGTAAGGCTTTTGAGCGCCCTGTGACAGTGGGTTACATGTATATGTTGAAGCTGAATCACTTGGTTGACGATAAAATGCATGCGCGTTCAACGGGCTCTTACAGCCTGGTAACGCAGCAACCGCTAGGTGGTAAAGCACAGTTTGGTGGTCAGCGATTTGGTGAGATGGAGGTATGGGCGCTTGAAGCTTATGGCGCGGCTTATACCTTACAAGAAATGCTGACGGTTAAATCAGATGATGTTAATGGGCGTACGCGCATGTATAAAAACATCGTTGATGGTGATCACCGAATGGAAGCAGGTATGCCTGAATCTTTTAACGTATTAGTTAAAGAAATTCGATCCTTGGGTATCGATATAGGTTTAGAAAACGACTAACAAAATTGCGACTCCCCGATGGGAGTCGCTGTTAATTATATTAACAATTTACTAGTGGGAGAACCGGGTTGAGAGACTTACTAAACCAGCTAAAAGTGGATTCCAAAGCTGTCGACTTTGACGCACTACGTATTAAGCTTGCCTCGCCAGAAGAGATTCGATCATGGTCTTATGGTGAAGTAAGAAAGCCAGAGACTATTAATTATCGTACGTTTAAACCAGAACGCGAGGGTTTGTTCTGTGCCAAAATTTTTGGCCCGATTAAAGACTACGAATGTTTATGTGGTAAATACAAGCGATTGAAGCACCGTGGTGTCGTGTGTGAGAAATGTGGTGTTGAAGTCACATTGGCTAAAGTACGTCGTGATCGTATGGGCCACGTTGAGTTGGCTTGTCCTGTGGCGCATATTTGGTACCTTAAATCACTGCCTTCTCGTATTGGTATGTTGTTAGATATGACGCTGCGTGACATTGAACGTGTGTTGTATTTTGAAGCTTATGTTGTTGTTGAGCCAGGTATGACAGCATTGGAGCGTGGGCAGCTTTTATCAGAAGAGGCTTATCTCGATGCGTTAGAAGAATATGGTGATGATTTTGAAGCGCTTATGGGTGCTGAAGCAGTTAAGAAATTGCTGCAAGATCAAGACCTTGAAGAAGAAGTGCGTATCATTCGCGAAGAGTTACCAAAAACATCGTCAGAAACCAAGATTAAGAAATACACTAAACGACTGAAGGTGATGACGTCTTTTCTTGAGTCTGGAAACAAACCAGAATGGATGATTTTAGAAGTACTGCCGATTTTGCCTCCTGATTTACGCCCATTGGTGCCTCTTGATGGCGGACGTTTTGCGACATCTGATCTTAACGACTTGTATCGTCGTGTAATTAATCGTAATAATCGTTTAAAGAGATTGTTGGATCTTAATGCACCGGACATTATTGTGCGTAATGAAAAACGTATGTTGCAGGAAGCGGTTGACGCGCTGTTGGATAATGGTCGACGTGGTCGTGCAATCTTAGGTACAAACCGCCGCCCATTAAAATCACTGGCTGATATGATCAAAGGTAAGCAAGGTCGTTTTCGCCAAAACTTGTTAGGTAAGCGTGTAGATTATTCGGGTCGTTCCGTTATTGTGGTTGGGCCTACGCTGAAACTACATCAATGTGGTTTACCTAAAAAAATGGCGCTGGAATTATTCAAACCGTTTATTTTTAGCAAATTACAACGCCGTGGTTTAGCGACTACTATTAAAGCCGCTAAGAAAATGGTTGAAAGTGAAGAGCCGGAAGTGTGGGATATCCTAGAAGGTGTTATTCGTGAGCATCCGATCCTTTTAAACCGTGCACCAACGTTGCACCGTTTGGGTATTCAAGCATTTGAGCCTGTCTTAATTGAAGGTAAAGCAATTCAGTTACACCCGCTTGTTTGTACCGCATATAATGCCGATTTTGACGGTGACCAAATGGCGGTTCACGTGCCGTTAACGTTGGAAGCACAGTTGGAAGCGCGTTCATTAATGATGTCGACAAATAACGTGTTGCATCCCGCTAACGGCGATCCGATTATTGTTCCATCGCAAGATGTTGTATTAGGTCTTTATTATATGACGCGTGCAAAAATTAATGCGCGTGGTGAAGGTTTGGTATTAGCAAACTCTGACGAAGTGTTCCGCGTTTATGACAACAATATTGCGGATTTACAGGCTAAGGTGAAAGTACGGATTACTGAGTATCTTCCTGATGAAAACGGTGAGCTGCAAGAGCAGCAGCGCCTGGTGGAAACAACGATTGGCCGCACAATCCTTTGGACAATATTACCTAAAGGTTTGTCGTTTGATTTGATTAACCAAGCGATGACAAAGAAAGCGGTTTCAAAATTACTCGATATTAGTTATCGTGATTTAGGTTTGAAAGACACCGTTATTTTTGCGGACCAACTGATGTATACCGGTTTCCGTTATGCAACTTATTCGGGTGTTTCGATTGGTATCGATGATCTTGTGATTCCAGACGATAAAGATAGCATTATTGGTAAAGCTGAAATTGAAGTTCGTGAGATTGAAAAGCAATACGCTTCTGGTCTTGTGACTCATGGTGAGCGCTACAATAAAGTCGTTGATATTTGGTCGTACACGAATGACCTGGTTGCTAAGGCAATGATGGACAAGTTATCTAAAGATACAGTGACGGATGCCGAAGGGAAACAGGTTGAAGAAGATTCATTTAATTCAATTTATATGATGTCAGACTCTGGGGCTCGTGGTTCCGCTGCGCAGATGCGTCAGCTGGCTGGTATGCGTGGTTTGATGGCGAAACCGGATGGCACGATTATTGAGACACCGATTACAGCTAACTTCCGTGAAGGTTTGAATGTATTGCAATACTTCATTTCCACACACGGTGCTCGTAAAGGTCTTGCTGATACGGCATTAAAAACTGCTAACTCTGGATACTTAACGCGTCGCTTAGTGGATGTTGCTCAAGATCTTGTTGTTAATGAAGAAGATTGTGGCACCTCTCATGGATTGGAAATGCGTCCTAATATTGAAGGAGGTGATATTGTTGAGCCCCTACGCGAACGTGTTTTAGGTCGTGTGATTGTTGAAGAAGTATTGCATCCGAAAACGGGTAAAGAAATTTTCCCTGCAAATACACTCTTAGATGAAAAATCAGTTGCGGTGTTAGAGGAAAATAATATTGATCGTGTACGTGTGCGTTCTGCTATCACTTGTGAAGCGGAATATGGTGTGTGTTCAATGTGTTATGGGCGTGACTTGGCACGAGGCCATATGGTGAATATCGGTGAGGCTGTCGGTGTGGTTGCAGCACAGTCCATTGGTGAGCCAGGAACACAGTTAACTATGCGTACCTTCCATATTGGTGGGGCTGCTTCACGTACAACAGCAGCTAATAGCATTCAAGTTAAAACGGATGGTACGGCAAAACTGAACAATTTAAAGACCGTAAAAAAACCGGATGGTAATTTGATTGCGGTGTCACGCTCTGGTGAGTTGGTGGTGCATGATGTTCATGGTAGTGAAAAAGAACAATATAAAATTCCTTATGGTGCTGTGATTAGTATTGTTGATGGTGATGCGGTGAAAGGCGGCCAAGTGGTGGCCCAGTGGGATCCACATACACACCCAATTATTACTGAAGTATCGGGTAAGTTAAAGTTTGTTGATATGGTCGAAGGTATTACCATGACTCGTCAAACAG
>JAJFJO010000234.1 GCA_021774015.1 Gammaproteobacteria bacterium | reverse complement strand
GTTCGGCAAACTCACAGGCTTTTTTTATTGGGCGAAGATCCAAAGCCTGTGTCTTTATTTCTAAGCTGCTTAACCAGTGGTTGGCAGATGTCACCGTTTCTGTTTTATTCATGATGTTAGCTTCTCTCAAATAAACACATCGCTTCAACATGCTTGGTGTGTGGAAACATATCCATTATACCCCCATTTTTAAGAGTATAGCCTTTTTCTACTAACACCCTGGTATCTCTCGCTAAAGTGGCAGGATTGCAGGAGATATACACGATTTTTTCAGGCTGCCATTGATCTATCATATTTAAGATGTCGATGGCGCCAGCGCGAGGGGGGTCTAATATTATTTTATTATAACGGCTCTTGGCCCATGGTGCATCGCTCACGGGTATAAAAAGATCGGCAGTAAAAAATTCCGTATTGGTGATGTTGTTTAGTGTGGCATTGATGCGTGCTTGATTAACAGAGCCGTCATCGCCTTCTATGCCGACAACTTGGTTGCAGTGTTTTGCAACAGCTAAGGTGAAGTTACCAATACCACAAAATAAATCCAATACAGTGTCGGTTTTTTGCAGGTCTAATAAATCTAATGCTTGCTGTACCATGAGTTGGTTAATATCATGATTTACCTGAGTGAACTGTGTGGGGTGAAATTTAAATTGCAGTTCCTGTTTGGGTAAATAATAAGTGAGTAATGGATCGGCATTGTCTGGATGGAATAAATGTATGCTATTTAAACCTTTGGGTTGCAAGTAAAGATAAAAATCGTGGTCAATAGCAAACTGTTTGAGTTGTTGTAAATCGGTGGCGCTTAACTCTTCTAAATGGCGCACGATTAATGCAGTATGATCATCCGCCACCGCAATTTCAAGTTGCGGTATTGTATCGCGCGCATCAAGTTGCATAATAAACTGGCTAAAGGCATCAATTTTTTTGCCGACATGTGGGTGCAGTACTTCACATTGGTTTAGGTTAGCAACAAATCGTTTGTCACGTTCACGAAATCCAACTAATACTTTATTTTTCCCCGGTACAAGCTTAACGCCGATGCGTGCTTTGCGTCGATAGCCTAAAGGATTAGCGATGATCGGTGGCAATATATTTTGAGGTTGTGTATTGGCTTGATGTTGTAATAATTCTAAAAATGTTTTTTGTTTGAGTTCTATTTGCGATGAATGGTTTAAGTGCTGCAAACTACAACCACCACACATGCCATAGTGAACACAGGCTGGGTCGACGCGCTCTGTTGATGGATGTGAGATGTTAATTGCTTGGCCTTCATCATGGCTGCCGGAGCAACGTGTGTAACGGAACTCAACAGTCTCTCCAGGCAGCCCATTAAACACAAACGTGGTTTTGCTATTGATATGTGTGATACCACGACCTTCGTGACTTAAAGACTCAATGGTTGCAGTAACTGGTTCTTGAGGGATTTTTTTGCGGCGTCGTTTGCTCATTGTGTTGTTACCTTTAGGGTGACTGAATTCTGTTCTCATGCTAACCTGAGTCTAGTTTTGCACTATACCTAGTGTGTATTTATTTGTCACTAATTTGAGTGTTTTTATGAGCCTACTAATCTCTATTCTCGCAGCAATTTTTGCCATTTTTATTGTGGTATTGATACATGAAATGGGCCATTTTATGGTGGCGCGTTGGAATGGTGTAAAAGTGCTTAAATTTTCGATTGGTTTTGGCAAAGCGCTGTGGTCTTATCGCAGTAAGAAAAGTGGCGCAGAATATGTGATTGGTATGTTACCTCTGGGCGGTTATGTGCGAATGCTGGGTGAAGAAGATGATGTTGTTGACTCAAGTGAATTAGAACATGCGTATAGTCGCAAATCGGTATGGGCGCGGATAGCTATTGTGCTGGCAGGCCCTGTTATTAACTTTCTTTTAGCGCTCCTTATTTTTTGGGCGATTTTTTTATCTGGCGTAACGCATGTAAGGCCTGTGATCGGTAAAGTGACAGCGGGTTCGATAGCTGCTCAAGGTGGGCTGCATCCTGGTGATGAAGTGAAACGTGTAAATGGCATGGTGACATATAGCTGGCAACGTGTGGTGATGGCCTTGATTTCGCGTATTGGTGATAAAGGTGATTTAAAAATGACAGTGCTGCCAAGAGGCAGTGATGTGGTTCAAGTTAAGCGCTTGCCCTTGAAAAACTGGCAGTTTGATTCGCGCAAACCCGATTTATTGGGCAGCTTAGGGTTTTCTCCTTATATACCTCCCATTCCACCGGTGGTTGCAAAAGTATTGCCTAATTCACCAGCGGCTAAGGCTGGAATAAAGCCAGGCGATAGGGTTGTTTCTATTGATGGTAAACGAGTTAATGATTGGATTCCTTTGATCAAGCAAATTGCGAAGAAGCCGGGTGCAACGATCACGTTGGCAGTGATTCGTGATGGCAAATCTGAGCAACTAAAATTGCGAGTAGGGCGGCATAAAGTACGCGGTAAGATTCAAGGGTATTTGGGAGTGTACTCAGTCCCGCCTAACTGGCCTAAGGGTATGATTCAAACCATTCAATTCAATGTGTTCTCTGCCTGGGTGTCTGCTGTAACTCAGGTCTGGACAGTTATTAAATTTAACTCAATTGCATTCTATAAAATTGTAGTAGGCAAGATATCATTGAGAGCATTGGGGGGGCCGATTACGATCTTTAAAACGGCAGGCCAGGCTTCACAGGGTGGATGGTTAGTATATTTCGGCTTTATGGCGTTTATTAGCGCAACATTGGGGTTTATTAATATCCTGCCGATTCCGGGGCTTGATGGCGGGCATTTTTTGTTTCACATTATTGAAGTTATAATCCGCCGACCTTTATCTGATAGAACGCAATCGTGGGCTATTAGGATAGGGTTATTCGCTTTAATTAGTATCATGGTGTTGGCGACTTTAAATGATTTGTGGCGGTTGTTGTGACCTTGGGCAGGTCAAAAAGAAGTCAATATTGGGTGTGAAAAGGGGTTAGAACATTGTGTCAATATGTTGTCAGGCCTTGCTTGACTTATTTCCAATTTTAGAGTTACCATTCGCCATATAATTTTGGTTTGGCCTTTAACTAAAATTCCATACTAGCACCAAACAGGTACTGAAGAAGTAGAAATAAGAAATTCTTAGACTTTGTATTATTTAATTATTCATAACACCAAGGGGAATAATCATGAGTAGGTTACCGAATAGCAGAGAAACTGAAGATAGTGATGCCGCAGCAATAGCAGCAGCAGGTTCTGCAGAGGGTGATAGCTTTGCCTTAAACCAAATGAAAGGTTTGGTTGCTGAAGCAGAAGGTAATGTGGGTCGTTCTGTAGATATAGCCGGTAATCTGAAGGTCTTTTACGATAGGATGAGCCTGGATATTCTTCGTGATGATCCAAATGGTTATGAAATTCGTTTTCTAATAGAGCATGCTTATGCTACTGCATTACATGCCAAGCGTGATTTTAAAAATACCCCGATAATTGCGCTTGAGGCAAAAAATCTTTTTGATGGTTATATCCTACCAAGCCTGGAATCGGTCAGGTCTGGTGGTGCAGCTGCAGCTGCAGTGAGTTCAGCTTCTGCTGAGGCTATCTCTAGCGTTAGGAGGCTTGGTGATTATGCGACAAAATTTACGCCGGTTACGCCCGCTAGTAGTGGGGACAAGGCAGGGAAAGCTGAGATTCCAGATGTTGTTCCGGATGCTGCCCAAGTGAAAATGCCAGCACCAAACACAGCTATGCCTAAGGGTAGCTATGGCGAAAGAACGGTTGATCTTATTACACGCTATATGGGATTGGCAGTTATTCTCGGTGATAATCATCGCAACTGGTCCAACCCAGCTAAGGACATGAATGAAGCATACGTGGTTTACAAAAACGCTTTAGATCTGGTTGAAAGGCTCCTTGGTGATAAAGAAAGATTTGGTGATGGGGAGCTTTGTTACCAGATGTTTTTGGCTCATTCTGGTCTTCTTTATGCAGCTTCTTCTGATCAGAATAAGCGTGCAGCTAAGCAGCGTACAGATAGCTTTATTAAAAATGTTATAGCCGCTCTGGAGGCTCAAGAAGGGGGGGCAACTGCTTCTGGTAAGACTGCTTCTGGTAAGGAAGAAGAGGGCAATGAGGATAACAATAGTATTGAGAACTCAGAACAGTTTGCACTTGCTTCTCTTGGGCTAGGAATTTTGCTTTTTGATCAAACTCGTGCAACTGAGCTGCGCTTGCCTGTTGATCTTACAACAGTAGGGGTTAATGATAAACAGAACCCTCTAGAAGATAATGTCAATGTGCTTAGACGTGCCCTTAGTGCTTGCAATAAAGCTATTGATATTTTGAGCTCTAATGAGGGGGCTAACCCAGCAAAGCTTGCTAAAGCTTGTGTGCAAAAATCTATTACATATGGAAATCTTATGAAAGTGCTCTCTGAGCAAAGGAGACGATGTGCTAATGCTGATGACAAGGCAAGGATAGCAACTGAGATAGCGGAGCTGCGTGAGCAGTGGGTGGAAGCATTGACTCTAGGCCTTAGCATAAACCCTAATAACCCTAGGGTATTGGCGCAAAAAAGAGATTTACTACGGGATATGCTGAATGATGGGTCAGATATCAATGATGATAAAAGGGCTAGGCTTCTTGCTGATTTTATAAAAACATCTGAAACAGCTTTTGAAATATCTGGTGATCAAGATATTCCTGCAGTTTTAGCTTTAGTTGAGGGACTGCTTGCAGAGAATCCTCGAGATACTGTACGCATAGATAAATTAATAGGCCTATTGAACGGTCAAAAGGCAGCTGAGGAGGGGGGCGAAGTTGAGTTTGTATTACCAGACACAATGGCGCACGATAGTAACCTAGCTGCTATTCAAGCTATAACCCGCTATCTTGCTGAGAAAGAAATGAGCGTGGAATCCCCGCCATTGCCAGAATCTGTACGAGGCCTGATTAATGTGCTTGAAGGCATTCTTGGTAGTAGAGTCGCTAGGTTTTTGAACCGAGAAGAACCAGTGTTGGCAACAGATGCAGCAGCACCTGCTTTTGGAAATAATTTAACCCAAGGGCGATCAACCGCTGCTAGTTTTTTTGCTGGTTTGCTTCGAGGCTCAGGACTCTCTGGTGCGGCAGCGGCAGCGGCAGAAATTAAACCTGCCTCGACAGGTTTACAAGCAGGCCTGGATAAGTTTGAGAAGATTCCAGTAGGGGCTTTTGATGCAGTTAATATATACCCGCGGGAAAAAATGAATTTCTTTTCTCCTGATGGGCGTGCAACTGACTGGTTATATTTATATATCTTAGTTCGTTTTGTTGTGCGTTTTTTCGATGGAATGTCGCCTAGTAACAAATTAGTGACCCTTAAAGGATATTGTCTAAATGCACTTGAAAGAAACATGTATGAGAGCTTGGTGGTAAGAGCATTGCCGGGGTTGGAGTTAGATACTCTTGTTAATGCTTGCTTTCCTGATTTGCCTTTGCCTAATACGCAGCATGAGTTTGATATGGAATCTCCGGTTTTTAAAGATGGCGGATTGGCTGGCATGCTTGATTTTGATTCTGATGCGGCCAGTGGGAAGGTTTATTCAAGTGGTAAGGGATATTCTATAAGAGGATCGATCGACGATTGTGAGCCTTTGACGTTTCATCGGTTCGCTGAAAGGTCGCTTAAATATCCTGATAAAGGGTGGTGTGCTAATAAGCTTTATCGTCAAGTAGTTAGCCTCCAAGAGTATATGGCTAAGGATGAGGGCGCTAAGCGCTTTATGGTGGACATGCATCAGCTGTTGCTAGGGAAAAAGGCTCCGAGCTCCAAAGGCGCCAGTTTTTTTAAGCTATATGCCCTTTTATATATAGTGAGATATCATACAACAGCTTTTGTAGACACAGTTAATCTTCGCAATTTAGATGAAATTCTTACTAAGATGAAAGCTGTTTATAATAATCAGAAAAAGCAAGGCCATCATTTTTGTATAGAGGATCTGGATGTTTATTCTAAAGATGTTTACAGCACATACGGAGAGCCTAAAGATGGCGATTCTTTGCACAAAGTTGGTCCTGTAAGCAGTTCGTCTACTGGAGCTTTAGTGTCTGGTGCTAGTGCTTTTTCTGCGCCACGATTTAGCGGTGCTGCTCCCGGGGGCTTAGGTGGTGGCACTGCAGGGCCCAGTGGTCCGGGTAGGTAATAACAATCCCTCTCTACAAATACTTTAGCCTGGAAAGCTCACTGAACTGAGCTTTCTAGGTGGTGAGGTATATTATTTGTAAGGTAGAAACTTACCTCAGCTTTGTAAGTGATCTCTCAATTGCCTGCGCGAATTCTGCTGTGAAATCCTGCTCAATTTTGCATAAAAACTTTTAACTATATGAAATATCAGAGTCATTATTTTTTTAGTTGTTTATTTTTTAACCTGGCTAAGGTTGTGTCAATATCATCAGCTTGCAAGCTATGCTGATTGTGATATCTTGGTTCTCCTGGAATGGATTCCGGTTTATAGTTCAAAAAATTTAGGTTGGCCCTAACCTTACAAGAGATATGATCATGGAGGATCACATAATGAAAAAAGCACTTGCTAGCGTTGTTATTATTGCTTTTGCTGGGCTGATGTCTACCAGTTTTGTCGCAATAGTGACGGGAAGCAATAATCAATTTGTTACGCAACAAAAATTTCACGTGCCGTATTTTACGGCGTATTAATTAAATTTTCCGTTAGACCGACATAGCCTCAGGTAAAGAAACCCGCTGTTTATAGCGGGTTTTTTTGTATTTAAAGGGGGTTGGGATTATTTTGGATCCCGGATAACTCGCTCGCGCTCGTTTCAGGCCTGTGCCCGTAGGGTAGATGACATTTTTTTTCGCTCGCGCTCGTTTCAAACAGCCTACGCAGTTACTCCTAATGTTGTTTCAACAGCATCACAAATAGTGCTCATTAAAGCGGTAGCGACTTCATACGGATTGGCATTAGCACCTGGCCTGCGGTCCTCAATATAGCCGTAGCCCTTTTGAGCAACAGCCTGGGGAATGCGAATGGAAGAGCCACGATCTGCAACACCAGAGCTAAACTCAGTGATTGCTGCTGTTTCATGTTCGCCGGTTAAACGTTCGGATAGCTCAGCACCGTATAATTTAATGTGTTCCATATGTTTTTGAGCGAGCGCATCAATCGCAATATCAATTACCTTTTTGCCAGTTTGTTTATCACGCATTGATTTAATGGAAAAATTAGTATGCTTGCCAGCGCCATTCCAATCACCTTTAACGGGTTTTGGGTGCAACGTTGCACTGATGCCATATTCTTCGCCAAGGCGATAGAGTAGCCAGCGTGCAATCCACAGATGGTCAGAGACAGTAAGTGGGTCTGGGCTCTCAGTGTCAATGCCGCGGGGGCCAATCTGGAATTCCCATTGCCCTGGCATAACCTCAGCATTGGTGCCAAAGATAAGCAGCCCGGCATTTATGCAAGCTTGAGTGTGGTCTTCCACAAGGCCGCGACCAAAAACCTCATCCGCGCCAACGCCGCAATAGAAAGGTCCCTGTGGTGCTGGATAGCCACGTTCTGGCCAGCCTAGAGGTTGTACGCCTCGAAATAGCGTATATTCTTGTTCGAAACCAATCCAGGGTTCGTGTTGTTTATATTGTTCAAGTAAGGTGCGAAGCTTAGCGCGCTTGTTGCTAGGATGTGGGGTGCCATCTTCTAGTAGAACTTCACATAAAACCAGGTAGTTGCCATCGCCTTGAATGGGATCTGTGACGAAGGCGGCTGGTTGTAAAACTAAATCA
>JAJFJO010000233.1 GCA_021774015.1 Gammaproteobacteria bacterium | reverse complement strand
TTTAATATTTGTATTTCCACTCAAAAACCATAGCAACTCATGCACCACACTTTTTAAGTGCAGCTTTTTTGTGGTTAATAACGGGAATCCTGCAGATAAATCAAAACGCATGTCATAAGAAAAAATGCTACGCGTACCGACACCTGTGCGGTCATCACGATCAACGCCGTTTTCTACAATGGTTTTCAGGAACTGTAAATATTGTTGCATAGTGTTACCCGATTTGTGCCAACAAAGTCACTAACAAAACAGTCCATACAATCCAAATACTTAAAACTGTATGCGGCATAGAATGTTTTTTTACAATATAGAAGCCTAGCGCAACTATGCCGCCGGCAACTACTGGAATCAAAATCAAAGCAATGACATTTTGTATAATAGCGCCTGTTGCGTCATTGGAAAAAACAACCGATAGCCCTGATACCACCTTGTTATGAAGAAGCGTCAGCCATTGCAATATATGTGCTAGTTGGCTTTTGAAAAAAATAGCAGCTATAGAACAAGCCACTAGTAAAAATCCGTGTTTTAACATTTGCATACTCCTTTTTTATGGCGCTTACCGGCGTGCGCGGTTCCGAATCAAGCATGGTTCCATGACACTTACTGGCGTACAGCGCAAGACTTGCGACAGTATATAACCAACAAAGCGACGACACCAGCAACAATCATTGGAAATGATAAAATCTGCCCCATTGTTAACCAACCCCAAGCCAAATAACCTAGCTGTGGGTCGGGCATACGATAAAACTCACAAAAGAAACGCACACAACCATAACCCAATAAAAATACTGCAGTTACAGCGAAACGAGGTCGTGACTTACGAGAAAAAACCCACAATACAATAAATAAAAACACACCTTCCAGCAAAAACTCATAAATTTGTGACGGGTGACGGGGTAACGGCCCTGCATTTGGAAACACCATCGCCCATGGCACATCAGTAACGCGGCCCCATAACTCACCATTAATAAAATTGCCTAAACGACCTGCAGCTAAACCAATCGGCACTAAAGGCACCGCGAAATCAGTCAAGTCCCATACGGAGCGCTTTAGCTTTACGCTGTATAACCACAGCGCAATAAAAACACCCAGCATACCGCCATGAAATGACATACCACCATCCCACACCCTAAGAATAACCAAAGGATTATGCAAAAAACCGGGCAAGTCATAAAACAGCATATAGCCAATTCGACCACCAAGTATCACACCCAGCGCTGCATAAAAAATCAAATCGCTTACTTGCTCGGTTGTCCAACCACTATTCGGTTTGCGCGCACGCCAACTCGCCAACAGCCAAGCCATGACAAAACCGAATAAATACATAATGCCGTACCAATGGACTTTAAGGGGACCCAATGTAAAAGCAATGGGGTTGACGTTTGGATAGTGCAACATGTTTAATACCTTTATCGTTTATTGATTCGCTTTAAAGTAACATATGTAATCCCATCACCATTAAAAACGCAGCGAAAAAGCGCTTTAAAATTTGAGTGGGTACTTTATACGACAGCTTTGCGCCTAGCGGTGCAAACGTTACAGTGCCTAATGCCACCGCAAACCATGCAGGCCAGTGAATATAACCCGTACTCCAAGCAGGCAAACCTATAACATGCATCCCAGAAATCGCAACACTAATAGAACCAATAATAGCAACTGTCAAAGTCGTCGCAATAGAAGTCACTATGGCTGTACGCATGTCCACATTGCAATACAACAAAAATGGAATCGTTAATGCCCCACCACCAAGCCCCAGCAACCCTGACTTAGCACCAACCACCACGCCAACAGAAGATGCACCAACACACCCCGGAAATTCTCTATGCGTCCTAATATCACGATGAAAAAAAGTTTTAATCGACAGTAATACAGCAAAGACACCCAGAATAATACGCAGCATATCCGAGTGCAAAGAGTGCGCCAATATCACACCCCCAACAACACCCACAATCACACCCGGTGCGAGCTTACGATAATAAGGCCAAAAAACGATATGATGTTTGCGATGAGCTAACAAAGAACGCGTGCCCGTTACTACCATTACCGCTAATGACGTCCCCGCCGCCACATGCATAATATTATTATGTGAAATACCCGGGTGATGCTGAAAAATCAGTGCGAGTAGAGGCACTACCAAAATACCACCACCGATACCCAACAACCCTGCTACGGTACCCGCCAGGCTACCGACAACAAAGTACATCAGGAAAAATAACAGGTCTTGGGGCATCAAAATAAGCTCATTGTGATTATCAGTTAGTGCGCAGTATAGCAGCTGCTGTATTGCTCGTTAAGGCACAATTTATAAATACACATCCATCAACTGTTTTACTAGTATTGGAATATCACGCCATGAAATCGCAGTAATATTGTCACTAACTGTCATCGGTCTTGGTGTACAACAGATAATATAGGCTTTATCTACACCATCATACTCTTTTAAAAAACGATTTAAGTGCTTTGCATCATGTTTATCAGGTGTTTCAGACCATTTTACTTCGATAGGAATTAGGTGCTTAGAAATCTCTAACACAAAATCAATTTCAGCACCGGCACTATCACGCCAGTACTTCAATTGACTTCGAGGTGACAAATACTTTGCTTGCTGTAATAACTCAACACCAACATAATGTTCAAATAACAAGGCCATAGTCTTTTGTGGTAAACGCAGTCCTTCATTTGCTGCAACGCGTCGAACTCCCATATCAAAGAATATATATTTCGGGGACTTTATTAAACGCCGCCGTGAAGTCGAATGTATAATCGGATCAATACGATGCGCAATCATGCAGTCTTCTAAAATTTGAAAATAATCGCCAATTGTCTTGCTAGCAACACCAACAACCTGAGACAGTTTAGAAGCGTTCATTATATTTCCCGCTTCACTAGCTGCAACCTCTAAAAAACGGGCAAAATCACCAACATTTCTAACCAGTGCCTCAGCCCTAACTTCATCTTCTAAATAAGCTGTAACATAAGAATACAAATCTAATTCTTTATTATCAATGTCAGCTGTATTAACAATTTCTGGCAGCGCACCATAGAGCATTAAAGCATTAATATCAGGCACTCGATCAAATTCATCGAGATGTAAAGGGTCCATTGCAAGTTTGACAACGCGCCCAGGTAGTAAATTAATATCGGGACCATGCTTTAATTTACGAGCAGAAGAGCCACTTAATATAAATTGCGCTTGTTTATTATCAATAATATGTTGCACTGTATCCATAACGCTTGGAATTTTCTGCACTTCGTCAATAAACACTAATGGCTTATTATCAAAACTCTCAAATGCTTGCTGCAATTCCTTTTCTAGTAACGTTGGGTCCTTTTCAAATCGCAACCGCGTCTGTTTTTCCACAAAAGAGTAATGAATGTCTGGTTTTATTTCTTCAAGAATTAAGGTGGTCTTACCTGTTTGGCGGGGGCCCAACAAAAGAACACTTTTGCCACGATTCAGCACTCGCTCTATATTGATTTTAATTTTTCGCGGTAAGTAAGCCATTCAATCAATGTAGTGCAAATTTTAGCGCGAATCAATAAAAATATTGAATATTTTACCTTAAGGTCAAATATTCATTGAAAATTCAACCTTAAGGTAAATTTCGCTATTGCCCACAACAAGCAAAGTGGCTTATCAAACAAGACAGCAGCTCGTTAGGCCTTAGGATAAACCATATTGAAATCAATAGATTACCAACATAGCCTTTTGCGAGGAGCATCTTTTCCTTAAGCAAAATAGAGTGAGCTAGCACCTGAAGCTGCTCCACTACCAGGTAGCACACCACTATCTGCACCATCATCAGCCGTGTTATACACATCAGCGCCCCCACCACCAGGCTGCGCAAAGGTTCCCGAACCTCCAGGTGCAACCAACCCCGCAGCACCATCTGTCTGGTACATCCCCATTAGGTTAGCTGCATTAGCTGCAGCTTTAGGAGTATAGCAGGAGCCTGCTTCAGCTGCTCCACCATAGATTTCTACTGAATTCCCCTCAGGCGTTTCACCCTGATAAGCACTCCCGCCTTCAGCAGCCGCATATCCATCCACATCATCAAATGCATTATTTCTGGCAACCGGCTCAGGCAGCAACGTTTTCAACTCAGCATAGATAGCAGCTTTCTTATTAGAATCTTCGAATTGAAAACAAGAATCTTTTAAAGCCGAATGCTCTAATAAAGCTTCGGCAGAAGGCCTTTTAGTTGAATCAAGCGTTAACATTTGACTAATTAATCCAAAAATGCTCGGGGTATTTGGGTTTGCCAAGGCAGGAGTAGCAGCAATGACTTCCTCCATAAATTCAGTCGACCAATGCTCTTTTATAACAGTGCCTAGGGGTTTTCCTGCTCGCATAGCATCTTTCGCTCGATTAATATGCAAGCCATTTAGACTATCGATATCTAAAAATAAGTGAGTCCCCGTTAAAACCTTCCACAGCGTTAAACCCAAAGCAAAAACATCCGCTTTAGTATCATAACCTGGCAAACCCGTATCACCACGACCGCTGGCTCGCCAATGCTCCAAACGGCTAGGATCATACCAAACCTTATCCCCATCTACATAATCTTGATCATTACAAAAACCACTATCAGTTTGTTTCGTTAAACCAAAATCAATTAAAAATATCTCACCTGTTGAAGTCACAACAAAGTTATCTGGCTTAATATCTCTATGGATAAGATTATTTT
>JAJFJO010000232.1 GCA_021774015.1 Gammaproteobacteria bacterium | reverse complement strand
ACTTTTCTTTTAAGTGAAAAAAAACCAACCATTCGTCAATTTCCTCACCTGGATCAGTGAATTTCAATTCCTCAAGAACCTGAAATGCAAATCGCAGAATACGCCTATCCTCATTATTGAGATTTGCAAATAATACATCCTTTAGTTCATCATTTAGAAACTTTCCATATTTAATTAAATTGTGATATAACCACTGATAAAGATCATGCTTATCATCAAGTATATAATCTTCAATTGTAGTAAATAGTTTATTTGCTATCAGTAAAGCATTTTGTCGTATTAGTTTGATTCGGCTTAGGCATCTTATAAACAATAGTTTCCACAAGCTGCCTCTTGAAAATAATAATTCCTTAGTGAAAATAAATACATCTGAAGCAAGGCATTGCAAGCCCCAAATGACTTGTGAATCAGGCATATTCAATCCAAGATTGATCTCTAGTGCCGTCAACATATTCACATCAATTATAGATGCATGATTTGGCTTTAATCTATCAAATGCTACCTGACGCAACACCTTATTATTTTGATACAAATATTCAATTAAAATAGGTTTTGCTTCTTCTACTAAATGTGCATCAACCAGAGCATCCATACTTTGTATAAGTTCCACTAAAACTTTAGGAATTAATTGTTTTCGACGAAGCACAGATAAGAAATCATTTCCATGCAAAATATTCAGCTGTACAGCTGAAAGAGTTGACCATGATCGAATTGTTTGTAGTGTTTCGTATAACTCAGTATCTTTACGGAGAGTGAGCTCACCTTCATACAACCACTGAAAGCCGCCTTCCTCTTGTTGATATAAATGACACATGACTCTTGCAGCCCCGGGTGAATATGTTTTGAATTGATAATGCTCTACCAAATTATTTTCTGCTGTCTGTTGCCAAACAGTAAAATCCACTTCTTCAATTATTGCAAGTGCTTCTAAATAATGTAGCTGATTTTTCCTTAAAACCAAATCGCGATTTTCTAAATACTTTTCTAGTAGTTGACAACCCAGAAATTCAAGAAACACCTCTTTTGATGCAGCCCAATTACGTAAATCAGATCTAAAGTTACATTCACGATCAGTTTCGCTGACAATTGCAGGTATTAAAGCATCAAATTTATATTCTATTGCTATATCTAAAATATCATCCAGGCTGATCTCAGCTTGAACTTCTTCTTGCTCCCCAATCTTAGTTAATTCTTTAACTAAAGTCATCTCGATATCTTGTTTGGTTCGAATAATTTCTTCATAACGATCTAAAAGATATCGACTTTGTCTATTTAATGTATCAGGTAAAATATTCTTATAAAATTGCGCCTCAATTTCAGCACAAAACACAATTCTAACCAATTCATTATCAGAACCATCCAGCAACTTCTGAATCAACTGTGGGAAAGTTAAAGACCCAAATACATGTTTTTCAACAACCCTATTATCCCATTTTGTTAGGTGTAGTTCAGCACCCGACGTAGTGCTAGCATCATATTGTGGAAAGGGATATTCAGCCGCTCCTAATCCCTTAGTCGGCACCCCAGACTCAATTAAAGACAAGATTTTTTCTTTAAATCCAGACTGCTCAAAAACTCTTGAACTCAAACGTAGCGTTCGGATAAACTGCTTCCATTTCTCCAATCTATCATCTTCAGATGTCTCAGGTAATAATAATTCTTCACCAACATGATGTATTGCTTGAAACATTTTTTGCCTATAGCTATTTAATTCAACCGGCAAATCACTTTCCTCATCACAACGGATAGCCAAGATCAATTGGGCAACATTAACATTCAAAGTTGATTGTTTCGCGGTATCACTTTCAGTCAAGTCATCAAATTCTATAGAAGAGAAAATGTGACGGTATAACTTACCCAAAATCCCAACATTTTTCTTTAATAATCCTGACAAAAAAAACCATACAAATTCAAAAGAACGATCAGTAATAAAGTCAACAATAAAATCTTCCGCATGATGATATGTTTTATCTCGATACTCGTGTTCGAATGGTGTGTCAGTATCTATTAATGCTAGTTGCATATAGCATGCTGCCAAGTATTCTTGGAAGGTAAGATGAAGAAAGTAAGAAAACCCATCCCCAGCTTTTTTCAAAAACCCAGCTTTGTGAATGGGCTGTAATGAAAGGAGTTCTTTATAGCCTGTTTCGATACCAAGATCTATAATAAAGCCATACTCTTGATTCGACTTTTCAGTTTGTTTTTTATTCTGTTTCAATAAAGCAGGGGAAACATATTTTTCTAATAAGTCTTGATGAACCACAGCAATTTGTTTAAGAACTGAATATTCAATCAATAATTTCTTTGTTAGCAATCCTTTAAAAGCCAGGTGACCTAAGAACAATTTCAAAGGGTGTGTTGAACGCTCTAATATATCTTTATTTTGGAACATATTTGGATTTAGGTCTGGCTTCAGCTTAAGCAAGTATCGCTGGCTTAAACGATTCACTAGGGCAGTGTACAACTTCGTGAATGTTAAATGGGTTTGTTGCAGCACTTTAGGGGCTTCACGCTGCAAGCTACAAATAAGAGCTAAATTAATCGGAATATGAGCTAGAGCCCACAGGTTTTCTTTTTCCCTCAGCAAATTGATTAATTCTTCAGATGGCAAAATGCTTGCTGTTTGCAAATGATCACCTGTTTTCTCCCAATCATTACGTTTATACACGAGTCGAATATAATGCGGAATTTCGCTATCTTGAAACCCCATTAACTCATAGCGAAGGCAACCTAGTCGATCACTCAGTTCTTTTGGAACAGCATGTGGCCTTGATGTTAAAATAAAATTAGGCTTTTTAAATAAGCAATTATGTAACAATTTATAGCTATCAGAACCCTCAACCAAACTAACTTCATCATAACCATCTAAAATAAACAAACAAGTTTCCGGTGACTGAAGTGCTCCTAGCACCGATGTTAATTCAATATCAAATGCAGAATCTTTCTTTTTCTCAGAATCTAATACATACAATATAAAATGTGCCAACACTGCATTTTTATGTGAAGTTCCATAATCAGGACATTCTTTATTATCGGCTCTAAAATCTTCCCACTGATTCAAATAACGTAGGGGCAACCAAAATATTCGCGAGAATTGCGGCCACAGTCCAGGTAAAACTTTTTTTGATGCTATTTTAGAATCCACTGCATCATCACTCTTTATATGTAAACCAACGCCCCAACAATAACTCACATATTGACAAAATGTACTTTTACCTATTCCGGCTCGCCCTACAATCAACAACCTGCTTTGATTTTCATGTGTAAACAAAGATTCTGGCTGTATTAAATCTGAATCTTTAACATCAAAAAGATTCTCATATATATTTTCCCTATCAATATCAGGAGAAGTATTTATTTTTCCAGCACCATGATTATCATCTGCACCAAGAAGTTTTTCTTCTTTTTTACTTTGCAGGGCTTCCTCAACCAGGGCCAAATTCACATAACTTTCTTTGATGGGTTGCGAAATTTCAAACACAGGCAGTCGAATATGACTTTGTTGTGCATAATACTGTCCTAAATTTATTGATAATTCATCAAAATCATCTGCAGGTTTCGGTCTGGGTTTTACTTTTGCCCCACTTAACAGTTGTGGTAATAGATTTTGAGCCACTCTATCTTGCTCTGCATCTTCTCGGGCTTTAATTTCTTTTTCTCTTTGTAATTGCTTTAATACCGATTCTTTTGTGAAACCTTTGGTCACAATTAATTTAGATTGTTCATCCACAGATCTTAAAAACACATCCCATTCTGATGTAAATGCTTCTTCAGTCGTTTCATAAAGTGCCCCTATCAGCCAT
>JAJFJO010000231.1 GCA_021774015.1 Gammaproteobacteria bacterium | reverse complement strand
GCTTGAGAAATGGGTTCCAGTGATTGATGATCAACAATATATCGACTCTCCTAATCAACGTGCGTTCTTTAATATATTGCGTGCTGACTTGAGGGATGTGTTTATCGCTACAATTGTATTAAATTCAGGAATGGTGAAAACGGCTAACTATACACTGTGGTTGAAGCTTAAAGGTTTGGTTGAAAAATTCGCTTTGGCTGGACCTGCATTAACAAGCTTGGTTCCAGCTACTCTATCCAGTATTGGCGCTGGCATTACAAAGGCAAGTAAAATTATCAAATTGGGTGAGTTGGCCGAGGAAGTTCTAGAGGTTGCTTTACCTGAAGAAGCTCATCATGCTATTACACATGTTACTGAAAGTATATTTGGGCCCAGCGAAGAAACGGTTTTAAGTTGTATCGCCAAGTTATGTTCGTCGAATGCGCAACTTGATATGTTGATTGTTGAAATAGCGGGTACTTTAACAGATAGTTTTAGTCAAATTTTAGATAATGCTACTTTAGCACTAGAGCCAGAACAAGCAGAGGAGTTGGCGCATAGGGCGGCTCTTCGCGTGTGGCAGACATTGCGCTCAAACCCGAAAATCAGTAAAGAATCTTTTGCTAGAAGTGTTGTTTTATATGTTTCATTATACCCAGAATCTTTGTATCAACAATTGAAGGACTTTTTAAAGCCGCTTAAAAAGGTTCAGCACAGTGGTTCTGCTGTTGATGTTAGAGAGCATCATATTTTTTCTCGCACTGGTATTGTTTATTTTGATTCGAAAGGTCAAAGTAATTATTTAATTAAGGCTGAAAAAAGCCAACACGAGTTACTGGGTTTCCGTGTAGTCACTCAAGATATGGCTTTTGCACTTCAAGCAATTGGTGGAGGACAGGCGTATGTACCATTTGAGTGTGAGGTGGCAGTTGATCTTGATGATGCAATCGGTGTGCGTTTGGGGCGTGCGCTTGTTAGTGTCTATTCTGTAGATGCGCAACAGCAAGTTACAGCTATTGCTCAACAGGCTGAAGTTACTGCAAAGGAACTGGCTCAAGAAAAAGCTTTGCGTGAGAATCTTGAACAAGAAATGGCAGCAATGCGGCGAGATCAAGCAAGGGTGGTGACTAGAGTTGATGCAGTAGTGCAGGAGGTCAAGGGTTCTCTTGATTTGACTGTAGCAGGGGCTGCGTCAGAAACACAAATGCAAGCACAATGTCTGGTGAGTCGTTCGCGAGAGGCCGGAGCAGGTGCTGGGGCGTTATTACCTACAGAAAATATGGTTCATGGGCATGATGGAAGGATTAGGGAGCTTGAGCGTCTTGTAGCTGAGCAGGAAGAGTTGTCTCGAGGGGGTGGGTTATTTGCTCCTGCAGCACAGGAGAGACCAGCAAGCTCTGCACGTCCTCGATCTGAAGATCAAGCGGTGAGTGTTGGTGAGTTTAACCGTCTTGTAGGAGTGTACCATACGTCTAAACAGTCTAAGCGCGTGTCATTTTTTGGGACGTTCTCTTTTACAAGTAATGCTACAAAAAAAATAATGGAAGAATGTGGTGCTGTAAGTAGTGATCAAGAAAGATATCGAATGTTAAGAGGTTATATAGCAGCAAATAGCCAAAGAGATTTTGCTCAGATATTAGTTTCAGATCCAAAATCGCCCTTTAATGCCTCGTGTGCAAGTTTACTGCGAGTTGGGACATAGGCATTATTAAAATGTCAGTATGGTTTGCAGTAGCGCATATCACGTAACTAGTGTGGTTCAGGTTGTGTAATAAATTAATTAGCATGCCGGGTCGGCTGACATATTTGGAGAGGTTTTATAATGGCTTTTAAGTTGTAATTTTTGCGTCAAAAGCTGATGGTTTTTATTGCTTTTATTTTTTTAGGCGTAGCATCCTTAATAATATCAACAACCAGATTCATGAAGTAATGAGAATCAAATCTCGCTAATGATGTCAAAACCTTTCAGGCTGCCAGTGATAGCAAACCCACAAACAAACTCTGTTTTTGCTTGGGTTTTTAATTTGTGTGCAATGGCGTTGAGTGTTGCGCCGGATCCTACGGCATCATCAATAATTAAAATTTTTTTAAAAGCGTAATTCTCTTTTCTTAAGAAGAGTGTATTATTTGCATTTTCTATTCTATCAGATAATTTTGCCAGAGATTTTTGAGCAACAGGTGTTTTTCCTGAAAATATTTTATTAATTTCTGTGCATGGGTAGGGTAGAGCTAAAAAGCGTTTAAACTCTTTTAGAAAAGATATTTTTCGCGGTATGGAGTGAGGGGTAAAAATAATTCCATCTATTTTGAAGTGCTTAATAATATCAACGATGGGTTGTCGGCAAATTTCTGCCAGTGTTTTTATACTGCCAATGTCCTGACCACTTTTCCCTTGGGTGATCATATGTCCAGATTTGGTCTTGCCAAATTTTGGTAGGCTATAAAAAGACTGATAGAAAAGATAGTCTAAAAAGCATTCCTCAAAAGTATCTTGTATTTTACTTGTTGCATTGATGAGATTCAGTGTGTCTCTATTATGATCTTCGTATTTTTTATGATTTGAGATGTATTCGGTTGCCAATGAAGAAAAATTTTTATGTTGATTGGTTTTGATTGCCCACCATTTAAAGCCATCAAGCCCTACCACTACCTGCCCATCAGGCTTAACGGCAAGATAGTGCTCACTGATATACTCCTCCTGATCGACGTTAAGTTTTGGCAAACTAGGTTGTTCTTTCTGCTTTGTTGCAATATAAAAGACTTTGGGTGATGAGCCAATTTTTTGAATATCACCGGATTCAACAAGGCGCTTTAGGTGCCGGTGCACCATTTGCTTGCTTATTTGAAGTTGAGCAGCGAGATCTGTTGG
>JAJFJO010000024.1 GCA_021774015.1 Gammaproteobacteria bacterium | reverse complement strand
GTCGGAAACATACTGACTCCAATAGAGCAATCAGTCTTAATTTTAAGTTCTTCTAACACCAAAGGCTGATTAAAAGCGGCATAAATACGATTTATAATCCACGTAATGGATTGCTCTTTCTCTAATTCAGCAATTAAAATGTAAAAACCATCTTCATTCTTCCTGGACAAAACAGAATCAAATAATCCCGCACCTATATCTGATGAAATAGTATCCGTCGTACGTAATAAATCGCTTAATTTATGGGAAAGTTCGACAATTAATTTCTCTGCAGATTTATATCCCAAAGTGCTTTGAATAAGCTTGTAGGCATCGAATGAGAGAGAAAGCACTGCAACACTGCCCTTATTCCGTTGCGCATAATTAATTGAACTATTAAGACGATCATGTAACAAAACACGAGTAGGCAATCCAGTGACGGCATCGTAATTTAAATCATGTTTCAACATCTCCTTTTGCTCTTCGTTTAAATTTTCGAGTTCTTTAATCTTTTGATGCAGAATTTTGGGATTAAGATCACGCAAGTCATTTTCACCAAGCGTCATTAAATTATCACAATCATCAGGCGTCTTATCAGTTGCTTCAATATCTTCCTCTTCCTCTACCCCATCACTCCACACAGCAACACGGTTACGACCATTATTCTTGGCGTAATATAGCGCCTTATCCGCCAGATCAATCATTTCATTGGGGTTTAGAGCGCCATCATTTATCGAAGATATCCCAAGACTTATGGTAACGCCTTTAATCCCAATAATAGGATACTCGGAAGAATTCATAACACTAACGCGAATCCGTTCTGCGATTGCCAAGGTTGTCTCAATATCAATGCCGGGTAATACAAGACAGAACTCTTCACCACCATAACGACCTACAATATCGAGATCGCGCAGATTTTCTCTGAGAATATTTGCGACTAGCTTAATTACCTCATCACCAGTTTGATGTCCAAAATTATCGTTAACGGACTTGAAATGATCGATATCGAGCATAATACAATCTAGGCTAGCATCGTGGTCACACGCATTAGAAAACATTTCATCGAAATACGCATGAAATGCCCTTCGATTGAAGCACCCTGTTAATGGATCAATTTCTGCCAGGATTTTTAATTCGTCATTCTGGCGGAATGCCTCATTTTTTTTCACTTCAAGTTTTTCAAGCATAATTTTCAGCTTGAGATTTGTGTCTTCTAGTTCCGTAACATCATCGAAAGATACCAACACACCCTTGCATTGGCTATCGTCGCCTACTATTGGCGAACAATTAACAGTAAAAATACTCTTGCTTTCATTACCAGAATTAAAACCTAGCCGCATACCAATCTGGGCCTCTCCACTTTTAAACGTTTCTAGCCATGGGCACACCCAATCTTCTTTCAATTGGTCGACAGAAACCCTTTCCCACTTTAGATCGGAGGCTATTTTGCCAATGAGACAATCGAATTTTAACCCTACACTAATACAAAAAGCGCGATTGGCCAGCACAATCTGTCCCTGTTCATCAAGAATAAGTATACCTTCCGTCAACGTATCGAAGGCCGCCTTAACTCGTTCCGGGATAACCTTGGAAGGATCTAAATCCTTCAACGCTCGCTTTAAAAAAACCAAGTACCCTAAGAAACCAAAGACAGCTACGAATAGTAGCATTCCCCAAAAAGAACTTTTAAATCCTCCCCAGAAACCCTGTCCCAATAATGGTGCATACCCTAACTCAACCGTCCCCCAAAGCTCGCTACCTTGCATGATGGGAATTTGTATGTTCGATGATGATGAGCCACCATTTACAGGATTCTGCCATACAGTTCCATGATCCCAGGATTTAGCATAGAAAGAACCATCGTCTTTGCGGACTGCTACCGACAAAACTTCCGGATTTTTTTGAACGAGAAGATTTAATGTCGACTGAATCTGAGCAAAATCTTCTCGCTCAGCGGCATGAGCAAATTGCACCGCAAGTATTTCAGACAACTTCTTCCTAGCATCGATGGTAACCTGGGATTTGTCAGGTACAACACCCAATAGTTCTCCCACAAGCAGTATACTAATGGTTAAAGCAATCAAACCAATGCTAATTCTAATAGTGGGATGTATTCGTTTTATAATCATATTTGCTAAGATGACTTATCAATATCATTTTGATCGAATATTTCTTCTACGGCATCCTTTGACTCAAGCTTAGAATCATCACTATCCACTGATTTATACTTGCCATCTTTTTTATCATTGGCATCCAAAATGGATAGTGGGTCCACACTTTTCCATGCAGGAAGAATAGACATTAGACTGGCAAGTAAGGCACCTGAACGCATTAACATAACTGCGAAACCGGAAGCAAACGAAAGACCGGTACCCGCCACTATATTTACAACTAACTCATTAGCCTTGCGATCATCTTCAAATGTTAGCTGCATATCATCATGCATGCGTTCTACTTGCTCCCACAACACACGATTACTCATCACAGACTCATACCCTTGTACTGTCATCGATGAAAACGAATGATCAGTCACCTGAGACGGCATGAAACCATTCTGTGAAATAAGACTTAATAATTCAACCGACTGCTTTCCATTAAATATACTCACTTGATCGATCTTTCCACCCGTCCAAGGATCGACTAAGTTACTATCCAGATCTACCACTAACCCTAAGAATATTTCCACATTCACATCTTCTGCTGGAATATTCTGAGTCTGACCAGGATCTGTAATCTGAGTCGAATCTGGAGTCGGCGTCGGTGTCGAATCCGGTGTCGGTGTCGAATCCGGTGTTGGTGTTGGTGTTGGTGTTGGTGTTGGTGTTGGTGTCAATGTCAGCGTTGACGTCGAAACTTGTGTTGAAGTCGGATCCGGGGCCGGCACCAAAGTTGGATTCGGATCCTGGCCTGGAACTGGCCCAAGATCTGGTGCAGGTGCAGGTGCAGGTGCAGGTGCAGGTGCCGGTTCCGGTTCCGGTTCCGGTTCTGGTCCTGGAGTCACGATTACATTGCTCACCGTGATGCTGACAGTATCGACATCTGTTGCGGCATTACTGTCGGTGCTGGTCACCGTTAAGGTATCTGCGCCGACATAATCCAAGTTGCCTTGGTAGTTCAAACTCGCTAATGTCGCATTGATGTCGGCTTGTGTACCAGATAAAGTCAGGGTGTTGCTACTGTTGGCACCCGCACTGATACTGGCTGCGCCACTCAAGGTTACGGTTACGGTGCCTTGCGTGACTGAAAGCTGGACGGTACTCAGATCTCCGTCAACGTCATTGACCGTGATGCCGGTAATGTTGATCGCGGTGTCTTCAGCCACGACTTGTGCGCCCGGCACGGTGTTTAGTGGTGATGCATTCACATTGCTTACCGTGATGCCAACCGTATCAACGTCTGTTGCGGCATTACTGTCGGTGCTGGTCACGGTTAAGGTGTCCGCGCCCACATAATCCAAGGTGCCTTGATAGCTC
>JAJFJO010000230.1 GCA_021774015.1 Gammaproteobacteria bacterium | reverse complement strand
CTAATTTTGTGGGACATTGACCATAAATTCTGTGAGCAGGAAGGGTAAAAAATGAATTCAGCCGCTAACATATTGATTACTGGAGCCAGCAGTGGAGTTGGGGCCGAGCTTGCAAAAGCATATGCGGGCAGTGGTGTTAAGCTTTTCTTAAGCGGTCGACAGAGTGAGCGTTTAGAGGCTGTCGCCCAGGAATGCAGAAAGCGTGGAGCGCAGGCAGTTACAGCGATTATTGATGTTAGGAATTCCGAAGAGTTGGCGGGTTGGATACAGTCTATTGATAATGAGCACCCAATAGATGTGTTGATTGCTAATGCCGGTATCTCTAATGCAGGCAAACGAGTGACGTGCGAAAAAAATCAGTTGCTATTCGATGTTAATTTGCAGGGAGTTCTTAATACCATTCACCCCATTATTCCACGAATGGAAAAACGCAAACAAGGGCATATTGTTTTGATGAGCTCATTGGCGGGATTTGCAGGGCGTGCACGAGCGCCGGCGTATTGTGCGAGCAAAGCGGCCGTGCGTATTTATGGCGAAGCACTTGGTGGGCAATTAAAAAAAGCAGGGGTGCATGTATCGGTAGTGTGTCCGGGTTTTATTAAGACACCACTAACAGACAAAAATGATTTCTATATGCCGTTTTTAATGGATGTTGATAAAGCGACTTATTTTATTAAGAAAAAGTTAAGCCAGAAAAAAACGTTTATTTTTTTTCCCTGGCGCCTATATGCTTTATTGTGGATCTTGCGTTTATTGCCCGCCCGTATTGGGTTGAAGATCACGCAAAAGCTGTAGTGTGCTAGTCCTTTCTTCTTGTTCTTTGTTTTGATCTAGCATTGCTGCTACCACGGCTGCTGGTGTTACTGCCGCGGCTGCTGCTATTACCGCGGCTGTTATTACCGCTACTACGACGGCGCCGTCTAGTTGGTTTTTTCTGGCCGTTTTCTGTGGGCTCAGGTTTAGCAGATAGGTCTGGCTCAAATCCTGGTAGTACTTCTTGTGGTAATTCGCGTTTTAGCAGTCGTTCGATATCGCGCAATAAACCTTTTTCATCAGGACTAACTAAAGAGACCGCTAAGCCCTCATTGGATGCGCGACCAGTACGTCCGATGCGATGCACATAATCTTCAGGTACGTTAGGCAAATCAAAATTAACAACATAAGGAAGTTTGTCAATGTCTAACCCGCGTGCGGCGATGTCGGTTGCTACTAGAACACGAACGTTGCCATTTTTGAAATCAGCTAAGGCGCGTGTTCGTGCGCCCTGACTTTTATTACCGTGAATAGCAGCAGATCTTAATCCATCCATATCCAATTGTTTTGTTAAGCGGTTTGCGCCATGTTTTGTGCGTGTGAAAACTAATACTTGTTTCCAATTTTTAGAGCCAATCATAAAAGACAGTAATTCACGCTTACGTGATTTATCCACCGGGTGGGTCATTTGTGTCACACCCTCAGCTGTTGTGTTTCGGCGTGCGACTTCGATATGTTCTGGGTTATGTAAAAAGGTATTAGCTAGCGTTTTAATTTCTTTAGAAAACGTGGCAGAGAATAATAAATTTTGACGCTCTTTTGGAAGTAATTTTAAAATGCGTCGAATGTCATGAATAAAACCCATATCCAGCATGCGGTCAGCTTCATCGAGTACTAACATTTCAACGGATGAAAGGTTTAATGCGCGCTGATTGACGAGATCGAGAAGACGGCCAGGCGTAGCAATGACAATCTCAATGCCTTGTCTAAGCCGAGAAATCTGTGGGTTAATCTTGACGCCGCCGAAAATTACGCTTGCTTTGAAGGGTAGGTGCTTTCCGTAGGTTACTACACTGTCGTGAACCTGAGCTGCAAGCTCGCGTGTTGGGGTGATAATTAATGCGCGGACCTGCTTCTTGGGCTTTGGGTTTTCAGCGAGACGTTGTAGTAATGGCAGTGTGAATCCGGCCGTTTTGCCGGTGCCTGTTTGTGCGGCAGCGATGATGTCCCGACCATGGAGGATCGCGGGTATGGCCTTCTGTTGTACTGGTGTAGGCTGAGTGTAGCCCTGTTCGTTTACAGCGGATAGCAGTTCAGCAGATAGGCCGAGTTTATCAAATGACATTATGTGTGTGCTCCTAAGCCCGTCGTCGGGTGGGTGAATTATTGATCAGGTGGCGGATGGTAGCACACGATTGGACAAAATAATATCAAAATACGAGCTGATATTAGTAGAATGAGGTAAACTGCCGTCAATTTTTGGATTAATCTAGAAAACGCGTTCAACTGCGCCCTCTAGGATTAAGGTGCTGTATGGAAAAATATGATGTCATTATTATTGGTGCAGGTGCTGCAGGTCTCTTTTGTGCTATCGAGGCCGGCAAGCGCCAGCGAAAGGTATTGGTACTGGATCACGCGAATAAGCCGGGTAAAAAAATCTTAATGGCAGGGGGCGGTCGTTGTAATTTTACTAATTACCACATTGAGCCCGATAAATTTATTTCTCAAAACCCACATTTCTGTAAATCCGCATTGAGCAGGTATACTCAGTGGGATTTTATAGAGTTAGTCGAGCGCTATAAAATTCCTTATCACGAGAAAACGTTGGGGCAATTGTTTTGTGATAATAAGTCTAAAGACATACTTAATATGCTGCTAGCAGAATGTGAGAAAGTAGGTATTGAACTGCGTTTAAATACGCAGGTTGAAACCATTAAAAAGTTGGCGGATTGTCATTTTAAACTGGTGACTTCTCGTGCTGATTATCATTGTCAGTCGTTAGTGATAGCAACGGGTGGTTTGTCTATTCCTACTATGGGTGCAGGCCCTTTTGGATATCAAGTTGCAGAGCAATTTTCTATTAAGGTATTACCTACCCGAGCAGGGCTGGTACCTTTTACTTTAAACCCTGCCGATAAACAAAAATACTCGCTATTATCTGGCATTGCCTTAGAGGCGAATGTGCGTAATGAGAAAATGGAGTTTCGTGAAAATATATTGATGACACACCGTGGTTTGAGTGGGCCAGCTATCTTGCAATTATCTTCTTATTGGCAGCAAGGTGAGTTCATCGATATCACATTGCTGCCTACTATTAATCTGCTTGAAGACTTAATTGCTCTGCAGCAGGAGTGCCCTAGCCAGAAGTTAAAGTCGATATTGACGCGCTATTTTCCAAAACGTGTGGTGGAGATTTTTGTGAATGATCTGGATTTACAGGCTGTACTACAGTCATTTTCCCATGAGCGTCTTGAGCAGATTGCCAAATTGTTCCAAGCGTGGGCAATCAAACCGAATGGCACCGAAGGTTATCGAACGGCGGAAGTGACGGTGGGTGGTGTTGATTGTCATGCGATATCATCCAAAACGATGGAGGCGAATGACGTTAAGGGTTTGTATTTTATAGGAGAAGTGCTGGATGTGACGGGTTGGCTTGGTGGATATAACTTTCAATGGGCCTGGTCATCAGGCTGGGCAGCAGGGCAAGTCGTGTGATTTGATCCGTATTTGTTCAAAATATGACAACTCCGGCTTGTTCAGAGGCAAAAGCTGAGGTACAATCTGATTTTGTTGAGCTCTCACTGAAATATTGAAGTGGTGTTATCAGCAAAAATGTTGGGTGAGGCTGAAATATAATAGGCGACGTAAGCCGCTAGTATCGAAGTTATACACGATTAAATAATACTTAAAAATAGGAAAAAAAACATGTCAAAAGAAACAGGTCACGTTAAATGGTTTAACGATGAGAAAGGTTTTGGTTTTATTGAAACAGACCAAGGTAAAGACGTCTTTGTTCACCACACTGCAATTCAAAGTGCAGCTGGGCGCAAATCACTTAATGAAAACGATCGCGTTGAATTTACTGTGACACAAGGCAAAAAAGGTCTACAAGCTGAAGATGTAACTGTCATCGAAGGTGCGTAAATACCTGAGCTAAAAAATTAAAAAGCCTCGCTGTTTTCAGCGAGGCTTTTTTTTGTCGTTAAACTTTATTGTGGTGTTGCAACGCCTCGAGTCATAAATTTTTCAATAATCTTGGGAGTTCATGGATCATGTATAGCGGTATGGACAAAATATTTCTTTCAAAAGAGAATGTTTGTTGAGAGATCCTAACCCCAACAGCTAATTTTTTTTCCTCTAAAAAAACTTGTAATGATTTCAACCTGCCTGTTTTCCCAGATTTAACTTCCACTGGATAAATGGTTGGCCCAACATTAATGACATAATCCACTTCGGCTTGGCTGCCACGCTTGTCACGTTGCCAATAGAATAGTGGTGCTTCTTGATAGTTTTCAGAGTAGGCAATAAACTCCTGCCCGACGAACTGTTCGCATAAAGCACCTTGGTTGATCAAGATAAGATCTTGGCTCAGTAATGTTTCTATGTCCAAAGCTGTTGCTTGTTTTGCTAATCCTACATCTAAAAAAAGTAATTTAAATTTTTTCTCAACCATTCCCGTTTGAAATGGCAAGCCCTGGGCATTGGTGAGCATTACTTTATAAAGAATGCCGGCTTTTACAAGGGCTTGTAATGCAGGTTTTTGTTCGCGAGCAGGGATGTCTGGGGCTATGTCCACGAATTTAAAATTCTTAGCAATTAAGCCTGGAGCTCGAGTAAAAATTTTTTCAAGCATCGTGGTATTTATTTTATTGCCATACTTGCTGAAGTCACGCCGATAGTATTCAAGAGTTGTTGCTTGGATTTTTTCGCAACCATGAAATGTATTTTGAGAGGTATAATAATCTAATACCTCGGGCATGCCACCGAGAATGAAATATTGACGACAGCGTTCTAGTAGGAGCTCATGTACCGGCGCTTCAATTTTGTCTGTTAAAGAAATGGAGCCCAAGTATTCCACAAAACGTTTATCATCACTTGCGTTAAGGAATTCTTGAAATGAGCAAGGGCGTAAGTATAGTGATTGCACTCTACCCACAGGCTCCTGATATTGACTATCGTTAATAACAAATTCTAGAAATGAGCCGGCACCAATAACATGTAATTCTGGCATTTTTTCTTTGAAGTAGCGTAGGGCTTGAATAGCTTCCGGGCACAATTGAATTTCATCTAAAAATAAGAGGCTTTGGCCTGCTACAATTTTTTTATTGGCTATTAGTTCAATAGCTTGAACAATTTTGATGGGATCTAAGCTTTTGAAGCAAGTTGCAAAGCTTGGGGTAAATTCGAAATTAATGACTACTGTGTCTTGAAAATGTTCTTCACCAAATTTTTCAACAACATAGCTTTTTCCAACTTGGCGCGCACCTCTAATTAGCAGAGGCTTTCTATTGGGTTGAGTTTTCCATATGTGCAAGTCAGTTTCAATGGTGCGATCCATGATAACCCCCTTATTTAAATCAAAAATGAATATTTTACAGGGGTAATTATATGAATTTTTGAATAAAAATCAAGGTAAAAGCGAAAATTCACTTCTCACGAAGTATACATGCAGGCTGGAAAGCAACCCCCAGCAGGAGTTGCTGATTCGGCAGCAAGCTAGTTACCTTAATGAGAACGATCGCGTTGAACTTACTGTGATACAAGGCAAAAAAGGCCTACAAGCTGAAGATGTAATTGTCATCGAAGGTGCGTAAATACCTGAGCTAAAAAATTAAAAAGCCTCGCTGTTTTCAGCGAGGCTTTTTTTGTCATTAAGTTTTTCTTCATCTTCCATTAATAGTGTTGCAATAGCACTATGAATCCTTTATCTTCCTTAAAAATATATACTATTTATTTCGTTATATTCTTATTCTCTAAATTAAAAGGATGCCGACTATGAGGTCAGGTTCAGCAGGTGCAGCAAGTCAACTACAACAATACCAACAACAGCAAGCAGGGTTGCACGCAGAAAAGCAGCGCCAAGAAAGAACTTTAAGACTAAAAGAGCTGCTTAGTAATGCAATTACTATAGATAGAATGTTTGAGGACTTTAAGCAAAAATTTTATAGCATTTTTTCAGGCCCATTAGTAGAAAAAATAGAGTCGTTTCAGCGCGCACTGGAACCTATTAAAGCAGAAGTAGCGGCGCTATGTGAAGATGAAGCGATGAATGATGATGTTGATACTACAGGGATTGATATTTGTTTGGCGCATCTTCGAGGTGTGTTAGATAACCAAAGTCAATTAAGTGCTTATTGTTATACTAATCATGTTGTTCCGTTAATTGATGTTTTTTGGAATTTCAAAAATGATTTGGAAAAATGTGTTCATAAGCGCACCAGTCAAAAAGTAACTGTAGCCTCGGCAATGAGCGCAGAGAATGCAGCAGCAAGTGCAGCAAGTGCAGCAAGTGCAGCGGGTGCGGTAGTAGGTATAGAAAACCCTAGCGCTACATCTGCCCTTATGAAAGCTACTGTTGGTACAGCAGTTCATTTTCGCTTAGC
>JAJFJO010000229.1 GCA_021774015.1 Gammaproteobacteria bacterium | reverse complement strand
GGTTTTTGTATATATTTTTGCTATTGAGCTAGCAAAACAAATTACTTTTTCTGATGTGCGTGAAAGTTTATTTCATTTTCGATCGTCTTCGGGGCAAGAAATTGATTTTATTTTAGAAGGGCCGACAAACCAGATTGTTGGAATAGAGGTAAGGGCAAGAAGTAAAATTATTGGCAAAGATTTTTTACATCTCAAAACCTTACAACATGAACTTGGTGACAAGTTTCTTTGTGGTTTTGTGCTTTATCAGGGGGCAGAAATTGTTCCATTCGGGAAAAATTTATGGGCAATACCTGTTACAGCCTTGTGGCATCTTTAACTTAGAAAATGCCTTTTTATTTATCAACGATAGGCGCTGTTATCGTAGATTACTGTCTTATGCTTACCTGTATGAATCTTAATGCATACATTTGCTCTTGACCTATAAAATTTAAAACTCGAAAGATACGAAAAATAAAGTATAATGAGGTTGTTAATTCATTATATAAATCAATATTGGAAAATATAACATGTCAAAAGGCAAGAAATATGCTTACCGTGTAGCCAAGAATAGGAATAACTGGAAAGTAGAGATTACAAGACAGGTAACTTCTTCTAGAACGGTTGTTTCTAAAAGACAGGCTGGCTTTGCTACTGAAGAAGAGGCTAAAGAGTGGGGCGAAAAAGAATTAAAGTCCTTCGTCGAAAATCTGTCCGAAAAAAATAAGCAACATGGTAAACAGCGTGAATTGAGAAATGAAAAAAAGGCGGGTGAAGCGCAGGCTGCATTGGATGCCAAAAAAGCTTTTGAAACGAAAAAATTAAAAGAAAATAACGAAGTGGATGATTTTTAAGTAAGATTGTAGATTCTAAATAAATAGGGAATATTAATGACTAATAACGATATTTTACGCCGTATTCGTTATACCTTTGATCTTAATGATAGCAAAATGATGGCTATATTTGCTGCTGCAGATTTTGATGCAACACGCGCTCAAATAAGTGATTTATTGAAAAAAGAAGATGATGTGGATTATAAAGAGTGTAGCGACATGGTTTTTGCTATATTTTTTAAATGGTTTCATTAATAACAGGCGTGGTAAAAAAGACGGTGAGCAGCCTGAGCCGGAAAAACGTTTAACGAATAATATTATTTTTACAAAATTGAAAATAGCGCTTAACTTAAAAGCAGATGACATTCTTGAGATTTTAAATATGGTAGAAGTGAATATTAGTAAACATGAGTTAAGTGCTTTCTTCCGCAAACCAACACATAAAAATTTCCGTGCTTGCCAGGATCAGTTTTTACGTAAATTTCTAAAAGGTATGCAGCTTAAATATCGTCAAGATAGTGAGTAACGACACAAATAGAAAGTTTGATCGTAATTGCCGCGGTGACCTCTAATAGGCGCAATGTTGAAGCCCGTTACTTGTATTGCAACGGAAATTTGTAACAGAACCCAAATCTGTTCATAAGATTGCTCTTGCTAATCACTAGGTATACGATGTTCTTTGGGGTGTTGGCGCGGTAACTGCTTTAGGCTTTGCTGGCTCTTGCTTAGGTAGTGGGGTTTTAGAAGAGATGACGGTTGATTGATGAGGTGTGGTTGTATAGATAATGGCCTGCGGTGGAAATCGCAGCTTCCTTACCTTTGGGCCTAAAAGAGCATTTGATTTCCTTTTGTGTGAGAAAGTAGGTTGATTCTCATCGTTAAGAATCATAAAAGCAAAGAGGAGGCCAAAAATACGTGTTTGAATATATCGAAGTATATTATAATCAAAGATGTCTTCATACATCTAACGGTAAAAATCAAAATGACCGATTTCTCAAACCTTTCGCTTTCAAAATCCATGCTAAAAAATCTAGAAGCATTGGGCTATACCACAATGACGTCGGTACAAGAACAAACGCTTCCGCCTATTTTTAACAATACCGATATCATCGCCGAGGCTAAGACCGGTAGCGGTAAAACTGTGGCTTTTGGGATTGGCGTATTGAATAAGCTCAAAGTAAAAAATTTTAAAGTGCAAGCGTTGATCCTCTGTCCGACACGTGAGTTGGCGGATCAAGTCACGAAATCTTTACGTTTATTAGCCCGTTTTACTGAAAACATTAAAATCTTAACGCTCTGTGGTGGTATGCCCTTAGGACCACAAATTAGCTCTCTCAGTCATGCCCCTCATATTGTTGTCGGTACACCAGGGCGAGTATTAAAACATCTGAACAGCGGTGCACTCATTTTGAGTTTTGTTGAAACCCTGGTGCTTGATGAAGCTGATCGCATGCTCGATATGGGATTCATCGATGATATTAAAAAAATCATTTCTTATACGCCACCAAAGCGACAAACATTGCTCTTTTCTGCAACCTATCCTGATATGATTATGCAGTTGAGTGCCTCAATACAACGTGCTCCTATTAAAATTGAAACGCATAACGAAGAGGCATCAAACAAGGTAACTGAATATTTTTATGAAGTAGAGGCCGATCAAAAACTCAAAATTTTAATCAAAGCGATCTGCTATCATCAACCTGACAATGTTATTGTTTTCAGTAATACAAAAATAAGCACACAAAAAGTAACCGAAGCATTGCAAAAAGCGGGCATTGAAGCCGTTGCACTACATGGCGATCTAGAACAATATCAACGTAACGACGTTTTAGTACAATTTGCCAATCGAAGTTGTGCAGTATTGGTGGCCACCGATGTCGCCGCAAGAGGCTTAGATATTGAAGAACTCAGCATGGTTGTTAACTATGACTTTCCGCACGATGAAACGAGTTATATCCATCGCATTGGCCGAACTGCACGGGCAGGCAAAGAAGGACTTGCGCTGACACTATTTAGCAACCGAGATGCCTTCAAAGCGCAAGCCTATCAAAATGACACACGCCGATTTGAAGACGCATCCACTTTGGTTGTGAAGGAAAAA
>JAJFJO010000228.1 GCA_021774015.1 Gammaproteobacteria bacterium | reverse complement strand
TGTTGTTGGTGTGCTACCGGCATGTGGTCTTTAATTGTTGTGCAGCCACCTTTCTCAATGGAAATGATGTGATACGCAACACGCTGACCTTGATAGAAGATGCTAACCATGTTTTCACCTAGATGACACTCGACTTGCTTGGCAATATATTGATGAGGAACACTGTAGTAGTGCCCGCCAAGCTCAACATGATAGTCTAGACGCACTTGCATTTTTTTTATTTCCACAAACTCATATCGGCAATCAGGAAGAGGTTTTAATGCAGGCTTGTCAATGGCCTCATACTGGGACTGACGCGTTCCAGGTAGTTTCTTGAATGATCTGTTATTGAGATCCACAAGCAGTGTCGCTATCGCGTCATTTAGCTCTTGTAATGAGAAGAATTTTTTATGCCTCAGCCGTGCCAGTATCCAGCGCTCAACAATCTGAACAGCAATTTCCGCTTTAGCCTTATCTTTAAGGTAGTAGGGCCTTGCAGGCAAAACGGCGGTATCATAATGTGCTGCTAGAGCAGCGTAATTTGAATTAACCTCGGGATCGTAGTAGCAGGCCTTATGAACACCGGACTTCTCATTGTCGGGAATTAGCAACTCGGTAACGCCGCCAAAATATTCAAACATTCGAATGTGTGATCCTATCCAGTCAGGCAAAAATCTCGTTAAGGTCGCTTCAGCAAATGTGTAATTACTTGCTCCAAGTGTAGCGATAAAAATGACCGCCTCGTGTGCCTCCACAGACAGCTTATTATAAATTGGTACTTTGGGGCCGGCATAGTCAATGAATGTCTTCTCGCCTGCCACATGAGTCTGGCGCATTGAGGGTTTGAGTGCTTTTTTAAATAAACGGTATTGACGACAAAACTCCGTATAACTCATTGCGCGTGTATCTATGCAGCTTTGTTTGTATTCCTGATGTAGTAACTCGCGGGTTACACCTTTTCGCTTGAGCTCATTATGCACTTGAACAAAATCGGGTTTCTTGATGTGCGTGCTTATCTCTTTCAATTGGGGGTAGTGATTTTCTAGCAGCTCAGAAAGTTCGCTATCACTTAATTTGCTAGCACCATCCCAATCAAGTTTGCTTGCCTCAGCTGCCTTGAGATAACTTCCAATGGTTGTTGCTGATACTGATAATGCTTTTGCTACTTTCCGGTTGCTTAGCTGGCACTCATAGTGCAGCCGTAATGCTTCACGTAATTTTTTCATTTTAAGTCGCTCCTGGCTCATTGGCGGCATCTCCTTTGTGTAAAAACAATGCCGCGTGATTACATACTGAACAGAAACGGGGAAATAACTATAAATAAAACTGATAAAGTACGATGGACACCTATTTAAAGCATGTTGGACACCCATTGCTGAAAACAGCTCAAAAGTGTCCAACATGACGATAATAATGACGATTGATCAAATTTATATCAGGAGTCCATCATGACAAGAATGGGTGTCCAACATGGTGGTAATACGCAATTAAAACACATGCTGCAATTAGAGGCTATAAACCAGATACTGCCAGTTACGGAGAGAAGAAAGATGGTGCTTTGGATTTATCCTGGAAAAATAAAGCATTTACTTAATCCCAAAGTCTTCTACGTATCACCTATACGCTATCGGAGCCAACCTAATATCCAGTCAAGCAAAACATAGTTTCAAATCGAAGGTATGCGTTGCAACATTCAGATATTTCATTTTAGCTCACATCTTTGTACATATTTTCATGGAAATTTATTTTCACCAACCAATCTTGAAAAATTAATTTCAGGCAAGAAAAAACAACTTACAAATGAAAAAAGAAATGCTACAATTGCAAGCGCAATAAACATGTCAAAAAGTGAAATGTCTCTTATAAAAAGTGATAAAATTAGAAAAGTTAATGGCAAACCCGACAAGCTTATAGTTATAAACGAACCTAAAATACGCGCCCTTAACACTTCTGGTATGATTTTTTGCAAGACAGTCATAATACAAACATCTAGAACACATTCAAAAAAACCAATAAGAAATGCCCAAAACAAGCAAAAATAAAAGCCATGTAATTCAGAAAAACCAACAAAAATAGCCGCCAATGAAAGCCAACAAACCATTAACACCTCTTTACTCTTAAAACAATCGCCAATCAAAAATTGACTTATAGCACCAAACACCCCTCCCATGAGCAAAATACTCATAAAAATTCCATAACCTTCGGCACCATAACCCATGTTCTTTATATAAACCGGCAACAACACACTAAAAGGTGCGGCAATTACGTTAAGAATAGACAGCATAATTGCCAAAACAAAAACAATTTTTGCATTAAAAATATAATCAATGCCCTCGACAAACTCTCTTATAAAACTGGTTTTAATTCTGCAAGCTAAACGTGGAAAACGAATAAAAACAAGCAATGGAATAATAAATAAATAACCAATCGCCTCAAAAATCAATGCTGTTGATGGTCCAACCCATACTACAACAATACCACCTATTGAAAAACCAACCAGCGATAAACATTGATTAGTAGCCGATAAAAAACCATTCCCTTTCTCAAGCTGATCATGTGAAATAAATGCTGGAATCAACTTTTGCTCTGCAGGCAAGAAAATAATATTAGACAACCCAATTAAAAAAGAAAAAATATAAACCACAAAAATATTTCCAACATTTATCTTTAACATTAAAACCAAACCAGCTAAAAATAATCCTGACAAGACACAGCTCATTATCATTGGAAACTTTAACTGAACCCTTTCTACATATGTGCCAATAAATGGAATTGCTAAGAAAGGCAAATATGATAACCCTAATGTTAAAGAAATACTGCTTGCTACTCCTGTCATTTTAAACACCAAGAATGTAAGTGCAATAGTCGTTACTGGCTTTGACAGTGATACAACCCCAACAGCAAGCATAAACAAAAGAAAATCTTTATTCCACATGCTCACACACCTCAGCCAAATCACTAGAGTTTATCGCAGCTAGCTGTAAAAAATAATTTCTATATTTTGGCCACTCATCTAAAAGAACCTCAAGGATATTACTATGACAGCATGGTAATAAATATTTTTTAATTGGCTTTCTAACAAACTGTTGAATATTACCATCTTGGAGTGTTAACGCATACCGGGTAATATCAGCCAATTGATTACCAAAAGACTTATCGACCTGGGTTGCTTTAAATAAAATAACTTCTGCATGTTGCAAAATACCTGATATATTTTGCTTGGCAATATTTTCTTCTACTTTGGACACTGAAATGACTCTACTCACATGTTTTTTATCAAATTTAATATCTGACAATTGCAATCCGAGTTTTTTATAAAAACCCTCCATATCTAACTTACTTTGTAAGCGATTAATTTTCCTGTCTGGAAGTATTGTGTCAAACAAATAAATTTGTATTTTTTTGTAATTTTTCTGCTCCAACAAATAAGCAATTTCTAAAGCAATACTACCCCCCAAAGACCAACCGGCTAAGCGTATAGGTTCAAGTAACTTTCCATCTTTCTCCATATATTTCAGATATGCTTTAGCAAGTGCTTGTAATGATGAAATATTATCTCCAGAATAAATATTATAATTATCTATACCTACGCAATGATAGTAGCGGCCTAGTTTTTTAGAAAGTTCTTGATAGACCTCACAACCGGCACCCTTAGGATGAATATAAAACATTTTAGGCATGCTTGAATTACCCGCCAACAGTTTCAAAGCTTGGAAATCTGAGTTACTACTACCTGCCTGCAAACAATCCAGGGTGGTTATGTGTCGAATCGACTTTAGTCGAAACAAATCAGCTACTGTAATATGCACCTCTAACACCTTACTCATTTTATATGCAGCTTGAATAGCTAGAATAGAGCTACCCCCAATCCTAAAGAAATCATCTTCAATACCCACTTGTTCTAAACTTAACACCGACGCCCAAATATCACATAACTGACTTTCTAATATATTGCTGGGCGCTATATATTGACTTTTATCACTTTCAAAATTTGGTTCAGGCAAAGCATTACGATCTATTTTTCCATTGACGGTTAACGGAAAACTTTGCAACCAAACAAAAGCACTAGGCACCATGTAATCCGGTAATTTATCTCTAAGATGTGCAACCAAATCGTTTTGTTCAGCAGCCTGCTCTGATACATAATAAGCAACAAGATATTTACTACTACGTTCTTTAGTTAACACGCATACTTGTTTAACACCCGAATAATTTAAAAGTGCGCTCTCAATTTCACCCAGCTCTATTCGAAACCCATGAAGTTTTACCTGAAAATCATTACGACCAATATACTCAATATTCCCATCTGGCAACCATCGCGTCAAATCTCCTGTTTTATACAGTCTTGTGTGCCCCCTTGCTATATTTTCCTCTGTTGCAAATGGATTCTCAATAAAACGCTTCATAGTTAATTTAGGTTGATTCAAATAACCGCATGCCACACCTGCCCCACCCACATATAACTCCCCAACTACACCAACTGCTACAGGAATTAAGTTCGCGTCCAAAATGTAAAGTTGTGTATTTATAACAGCCTTTCCTATTGGAACTTTAGCTGAAGTCATCCTTGTTTTAGAGTTAATTTTATAGTGCGTTACATCATCTGAACATTCTGTAGGACCATAAGCATTTAATATATTTATATCTGGATAAAGCGTTGTCCATTGTTCGCACAACTTCAGAGGTAGCTCTTCTCCTGTACAAATAAGCCAGCGTAAATACGCATTACATAAATAACTTTCATCATTCTGCTTTAACCAACTTAACATTTCACTAAACAAAATTGGCACAACTTCTAAAATTGATACTTTAGACTGAGATACCAACGATAATAATTTGTCAGGACTATAAACCACTTCATCTTTTATAATATAAACACTACTGCCTATCATTAAAGCGGCAAAAAATTGCCACACTGAAATATCAAAAACTGGTGATGCTGTCTGAGCAACAATATCATCAGAAGTTAGCTCAAGTTCAATTAATTTTGCATACAAATGATTTATCATCCCTTTTTGTTTAATCATTACCCCTTTTGGCTCCCCAGTCGTTCCTGAGGTATAAATCACATATGCTAAATTACTTGGCTGACTTTGCAGCGCTAAATTCTCTGCACTCTCCTGACTGTAGGAATCATCATCCAGGGTAATTAGTTCAATGCTCTTTTTATCAACCAGATTATTTAGCTTTTCAATCCAGCGTGCCTGTGTTAACAGTAACCTACTCTGAGTATCCTCTAAGATATAGCAAATACGTTCTTCCGGATAATTTGGTTCCATTGGAACATATGCACAACCAGCTTTAAATACAGCCAACATAGCAACAATCATTTCCAAACTCCTGTCTAGGCACAAAGTAATTAATGTGCCAGATTCAAGAGGAGACATCATTTTGCTTTGATATTGTTTGCGAATATATCGTGCTAATTGATTGCTCTTCTCATTCAGTTCATTGTAGCTCAGCTTTTCACCTTCAAACATAACGGCTATATTATTTGGCGACCTGTCTACTTGCTCTTGAAACAATTGGCAAACCGTTTTATCTTCAGGATAGGCTCTACCTGTCTTATTCGAGTCATAAACCAAGGCTTGATATTCTTTGGGCGTTAGGATTGTATAATCCCTTATTTTCTTCCTTGTTTCACCAACCAATTGACCTAGAACATTTTTATAATGCTTAATCAAACTAACTATTGTTTCTCTTTCAAATAAACTCGTTGCATAAACAAAATCTCCAACAATTGCTGTTTCTTTATTATTTAAAGATAACTCTAAATCAAACTTAGCAACATTATAGCCAGTATTTATTTCTGCTATTTCAAAACAATTCGGCCATGCGCTTACCTCAAAATCATCTACAGTAAATACAACTTGAAAAATAGGATGACGACTTTGGTCCTGTGCAATCGATAGCAATTCTATCAATTTTTCAAAGGGTAAGTCTTGATACCGTTGTCCCTCTATCACTGTTTCATGTATTTGTCGAAGCAATTCAACGCCTATTTGATTTGTGTCTATTTGCGCGCGCACTGCTAAGCTATTAACAAAAAAACCAATTAAACCATTTAGCTGTGCATAATCTCGATTTGCTAATGGCGTCCCAACCATTAAATCCGATTGACCCGTGTATTTATGTAATAAAATATAAAAACCCGTAAGCAAGACTGAATATAGAGTACAGCCCTGCAGTTTAGCCAGTCGCCTTAAGTCTTCTGACAAAGTTTGATCAAATTCAAACTCAATAGTATTCCCAGAATAGTTTATTTGAGCAGGTCTTGGCCTATCCGTTGGAAATGCCAAAACTTCAAAACCAGACAATTTTTCTTGCCAATAGCTCAATTGTTTTTCTAAGACCGTACCACTTAAATACGTTCTTTGCCAAACCGCAAAATCCTTATATTGAACTGTTAATACTGGCAACTGCAATGCTTTGCTTTCGGAAAAGTAAGCATAATAAGCTTTAAGCTCTTGCACAAAAATATTTATTGACCAACCATCAAATGCAATATGATGAATATTAATCAATACATAACACCTGGGTTTATATTCGCTTCTAACCGTATAGAAAACTACTCTAATTGGATATACTTCTGTTAGTTTAAAATGCGTATTTATATCAACAGCCAATTGCTTTTTAAATGCTGATCTTGTCTTATACGTATGAGAATAGAAATCTAATGGTTTATCTAACACTACCTGATAACCCATACCCGCTTCATCTTCGCTAAATACTGTGCGCAACACCTCATGTCTCTTCACAATCGCTTGCACGGCCTGTTGAAAATGAAATTGTTCAAAACCCTCAGCAAGCTCTAGTAGGATTGGAATATGATATGCATTTGTACCTTGCTCATATTGTTCTATAAACCATAAGCGTTCTTGTGCAAATGATAGAGGTGGTTTTGTCTCTTTACAGGCAGGAATAACTACAGCTTGGCAATTTGTACTTATCGCAGCACTGAGCTTCTCAATAGTTTTGTATGTAAATAAGTCTGCAACAGTGATATGCACGCTCAATGACTGACTCATTTTATGTGCAGCTTGAATGGCTAGGATGGAATTGCCACCTATTCTAAAGAAATCATCATCTATACTCACACGTTTGAGTCGTAATAGCTCTTGCCAAACTAAAGCAACCTCAAGTTCTAAAGAATTGCGCGGAGCAATATAATTGACTTGATCACTTTCAAACTCAGGAGTAGGTAATGCTTTTTGATCTAACTTTCCATTTACTGTCAACGGGAACATATCCATCTGAACAAAGGCACTGGGCACCATATAATCAGGCAAATTTGCCGAAAGGTGATCGATGAGAATCTCATTTGTGAAAGTGTATTCTGAAACATAATAAGCAACTAGATATTTACCACCCTCTACTTTTGTTTTCGCCAACACACAAACCTGCTTGATACCCGGATAATTTGAGAGCGCACTCTCAATCTCACCTAACTCTATTCGAAATCCACGGATTTTTACTTGAAAATCATTACGCCCGACGTATTCAAGATCCCCATCTGACAACCATCGCACTAAATCCCCTGTCTTATACAACCGCGTATACCCTTTTTCTTTGTCCGTTTCTGTCGCAAATGGATTGTCAACAAATCGTTCTGCTGTTAATTCAGGTCGATTCAAATAACCCCGCGCTAAACCTGCTCCACCAACATACAGTTCTCCTATGACACCAATTGGAACGGGGTTAAAATGCTTATCAACAACGTATGCGGTTAAATCAGCAATCGGCTTTCCAATATTTGATTGCACTTGCTCATTCATCGTTAATTCTTTAAACGTAACATGCACAGTCGTTTCTGTAATTCCATACATATTAATAAGCTGGGTCGACAAATGATTAATTTCAGCATACTCCCACCAAGGCATTAATTGTGTATTATTTAAGGCTTCGCCACCAAAAATAACGTATCTCAAATCTTTAAGCACCAAATTTTGTTGCTGACCAGCAATATCTGAAAACTGATAAAAAGCACTCGGGGTTTGATTCAACACACTCACATGATGCGCAACACAAAGCTGGTAAAATTCACCTATATCTTTAACTTGTTCTTGAGATGGAATCAGCAATTTACCACCATGGAATAACGCTCCCCAAATCTCCCATACAGAAAAATCAAAAACATAAGAATGATAGAGTGTCCAGACATCATCTGCTGTAAAATGAAATAAGTCTGCCGTTGCTGAAAACAAACGCATTACATTACTATGAAGTTGGCAGACACCTTTAGGTTTTCCAGTGGTGCCTGAGGTATAAATCACATAGGATAAATCACTCGACTGACTTCGAGACACTAAATTCTTCACATTTTCATTACAATAAGGCGCATCGTCCAAGGTGATTAATTGAACCTCTGTTTCGCTAATAATATTCCTTAGCTTTTCACACAAATGTGTTTGTGTTAACACAAACTCACTTTGTGTATCGTTCATAATATAGCGAATTCGTTTTTCCGGATAATCAGAGCCGATTGGTACATATGCACCACCAGATTTCATCACGGCTAGAATTCCAATTACCATGTCCAAGCTTCGTTCCAAACATAATGCAATCAATGTATCAGGCTTAAGAGTAGAATTCGTTTTATGTTGGTACTGTTTGCGAATATAACGCGCCAATTGATTACTCTTTTCATTAAGCTCTTGGTAACTTAGTGTCTTATCTTCAAACACAATAGCTGTATTGCTCGGAGTTCTCTTTACTTGTTCTTGAAACAACCGATAAACGGTTTTGTCGTTTGAACAAGCCTTTTCCATTTGATTCCAACCATAAACAACTCTCTGATATTCTTGCTCGATCAATAAACTAGCGCTATTAACTTCAACTAATTGAGTTAGATATGAATCCATATATTCTAGTATTCGCACTGCTGTAGCTCTATCAATATAATTTGAATCCCCTTTTAAAATTAAAGCAAACTGATTTAGGTCTCTTGATACAGTTAAAGTTAAAGGTATACTCGTTTTTTCATATCCTTCAAATACTTCAAATTCTCTTTTTTTCTGGTTAT
>JAJFJO010000227.1 GCA_021774015.1 Gammaproteobacteria bacterium | reverse complement strand
ACAAAGCATTGACCACCGAGATACCCACACCATGAAGACCACCAGAAAATTCATACGTCTTATCAGTAAATTTTGCCCCTGCATGCAAGCGCGTTAGGATCAGTTCCACACCCGACAGCTTATGCTCTGGATGAATATCCGTCGGCATACCTCGACCATCATCCACCACCTCAAGAGAGCCGTCTTTATAAGCAGTCACATCAATCTGGGTTGCAAAACCTGCGATCGCCTCATCGACGCTATTATCAATCACCTCATGAGCCAAGTGATTAGGCCGAGTGGTCTCGGTATACATCCCTGGGCGACGCCGCACAGGATCTAGACCGCTTAATACTTCAATGGAACCCGCTGAGTAGGCTGTTTTTGATGACATGTTGCTCTTCTCTCTTATTGATCAAGTTAGATGGGTATAATATCAGTGAGTTACCGCTTTTCCTATACCGCACTCTAAAAATCATTGCGACTATCTATTGCACTCAGGTGCGTTTTGCCTTATCTTACCCCCACCAAATTGTACAGATAGTAATCAGGATAGGGGTGCGAATGCAAAACAATCAATCAATCAGTAACCCCACCCAAAACCTCGATAAAAGCTGGCAAAGAAAAGGCGGCCTGCTTGCCTGGTCTATTTTTATCACCAGCATACTCTACTACTGTTACGCTTATTTACTGCGCGTATATCCCAGCATCATGGAACAGGACTTGCTCACTCACTTTCATATAACCGCGGGCGCATTTGGCAATCTAACCGCTTACTATTATTATGCTTACGCTCCATTACAACTACCCGTTGGTGTTGCTGTTGATCGCTATGGCGCTCGACGGTCCCTCATTACTGCCTGCTGTATTAGTATTGCAGGCATACTAACGTTTACCATTGCAAATAGCCTTGCTCTAGCTGAAGTCGGTCGCTTTATGATTGGGTTTGGTTCTGCCTTTGCGTATGTCACTGTCTTAAAGCTAGCTACCATTTGGCTGCCTCGCCGCTTTTTTGCTACGGCAACGGGTATTGCAACGGGCAGCGGCATGTTGGCAGCTGTCGTCACTGATATTTATATTACTAAGTTTCAGCAAGCCTACAGCTATCATGCGACCCTCTATTTGTGCGTTTTCATTGGGGCTATCTTGCTAGCACTAATTATATCCCTGGTGCACGATAAGAAAAATGACCTCACAGAAGCCGATGGCACTGATCCAGAAGCCTTTGCGGTCTCTTACTCTCAACTAGGCCACTACCTTATAAAATTAGCAAAAAACCCTCAGATGTGGATTATCGGTATCATCGGCTCACTGATGTACTTACCCGCCTCGGTATTCATGGACGTATGGGGCATTCCCTATTTCACCACCACCTACCACTTCAGTGCTGAAGATGCAGGCCTGGCTGTTTCCTTGGTGACATTAGGCTGGGTTGTGTTTAGTCCTATTACCGGCGCGATATCAGACCGTTTGGGTACGCGTAAAATGCCATTGGTCATCTCTACCTTTTCTGGAGCACTGTTAGCCTCTCTCATCTTCTTTGTGCCTGATTTACCGAAGGATTTATTATTCTTGCTCCTATTTTTATTGGGCGTCTCGTGCGCTTCTCACCCTTTAACATTTACTCTCAGCAAGGAAAACAACGACGATAAAATCTCCGGGACCTCAATTGCCTTTGCTAACTGCATCATCATGCTAGGCGGCGTTATCTTCCAACCTTTAGTTGGCAAGCTTTTAGATATCGGCTGGACTGGCGCGACTAATCATGGCATCCGTGTTTACTCCGCGCACGATTTCACTATGGCACTCAGCATCTTACCCATAGGTTTGTTAATTGCTGGAATACTTACTCTTGCTGTGAAAGAGACGTTTCATCGTGCTGTAGAACGTCGCCAACAAGCTGCTCGGCAATAGCAGACACGCGCTCATTAATGCGAAATAACAGCAGTAAAACTTCGCAAACAAGCCGCGCAACTATGGGACCTAGGATCAAAATTTCCAGGGACAGCAGCCAGTTACTTTGATAGATTAAATCGAGAATACCGGTATAAATAAACACAATGACGGCAACCCAAAATGCAATTTGTATTAAAATAGGCGCAATCATCTTACGAAACAATAAAAAGTCTTTCATAGATACGTTCCTCCATATATTATAGGCACTCAATTGATAAACGGTAACCACACATGATGCGATTGTACACTAAACTGCTACGGTATCTATATACACTGATTTACTTCATTGCTATTCCAGCCATTCTCACCAGGCTCCTCTGGAAATCACGTCGCAACCCCCATTATCGCAAGCGCTGGAACGAGCGCTTTGGCTATTTTAAACGTCTACCCAAAGACCAAAGCAGCATTTGGGTACATGCCGTGTCTGTCGGTGAAACCATTGCCGCTATTCCACTCATCAGGGAGCTTAAAAAGCAGTATCCCGATCACGCCATTATCGTCACCACAACAACCCCGACTGGTTCAGTGCAAGTCAAAAAAGAGCTCAAAGACGAGGTCTATCACGTCTATACGCCTTATGATATTCCGATATTCGTGAATCGTTTCTTGCGCCGTTGCAATGCGAAATTATGCATTATTATGGAAACTGAATTATGGCCTAATATGCTGCGCTGCTGCAGGGCTCGCAATATTCCTCTCGTCCTAGCTAATGCGCGATTATCAAAACGCTCAAAACGCAACTATCAGCTGATTTCAAATATCACAAAAAGCATGCTAGATAATTACAATCTCGTTGCGGCACAAGGCTTGCTTGATGGTGAACGCTTTATAGAGCTAGGTCTCGATCCGAAGCGTCTCATGATTAGCGGCAACATTAAATTTGATATGGACCTTCCTAATTCTCTAGTCGAACAAGGTAGGGCATTGCGCCAAGCGTGGGGAAGCAGTCACCGCCCAACGTTTATCGCTGCGAGCACACATGAAGGTGAGGAGGCTATTTTAATCGATGCTTATCAACGCTTTCGTAAAGAAGTGCCTAATGCATTATTAATTATTGTGCCTAGACATCCAGAACGATTCGATAAAGTTGCTGACTTAATTGCCGAAAATAATTTGCAGTTCGTACGTAAAAGCACTAATGACACACCACAAACCAATACAAATATTATCCTTGGCGACACGATGGGCGAGCTACGCATGATCTATGCGGCTTGTGATATTGCGTTTGTTGGCGGTAGTTTGGTTCCTATTGGCGGTCATAATTTAATAGAACCGGCGGCATTAGGCCTCCCTATCCTTACTGGCCCTTACCTCGATAATTTTACGGAAATTAGTAAGCTGTTAAAAGATGCTGGCGCTGCACAAATCACTCCCGATGCGAAAGCAATTTCTGATGCGTTAGTCGCGTTATTTTCTGCAAAAGAATTACGTGAGAAAATGGGAGCGCGCGCTAAGGATGTGATTAATTCAAACAAAGGCGCTGTGCAAAAACATATTGAATGGATACAAAATATTTTCCCTAGCGCTAATGCTGAAAATAAAACAGTGCCGATTAAAAAGTATTATCCCGTGATGTAGACTCTCTTCGCAAGCTTGCGAGTGTTAGAAAGCCTTATATATCAGAGTAACAAGCCTGAAATAGTCACGTTATCACACAAAAACACTTAATATTTCCTTAAGATAGACGAGGTATAATAGAGTATAAATTCGAGATACATAAGACTGTATTTCTAGAGTTCTATGAAAAGGCTTTCGTAATAAATTTGGGGTATTTATGAAAAAGTGTTTTCTTATCAAATTGTTATCTGTTGCTGCGGCACTGACAGCCTTGCCATTAGTCAGCTATGCAGCCCCTACAGTCGGCCTTCAGACTGTAGATTCACTGACATTAACGCTTGTTAATGTATCAAAACACACCCTCTATTTTAATAATAATATGAGCGCTCACAACAAAAACAGCTATGACTTCACATTAAGTAAGCTCACCCTAAAACCTGGGCAAACCACCCAATTCCACGCCAAAGCTTTTGTTTACCAGGGCTATATATATGGGCTCGGTGGGACGCTATTTTTGCATACACAAACAAACTCAAAAAACACGATTCACTTTGTAATCGGCGATTCTGCTATAGGGCAAACGCTATCTCCAGTCATCGGGCTATCATCACAAAACAAAGCACATTTAACCAGCACCCTATCGAAAGTGACTAATAAAAATAATCCAAGAGCCTACGATATTGCGATTAAAACAGCGACCGTGACAATACGTTAGAGCTTATCAGAAAATTTGCAGAACCGACGCACACCTCAGAGCTGCATCAAAGCTATTAAGTTGCTGTATTCAAGAGCTCACTAAAATTAATAATTTTGGCAAAATAGCCTTTGTCTTCTAACTCTGCTGTTACACCATTGACGTGAATCAACACAGGTACAGTGACAAAGCTTTTTCCCTTAACTAGCTTCTGACATTTTGTCTCAACCTCATCACATACAGACACGCCTATTTCGCGTCGTAAGAATTTCATTTCACAGACAAACAGCGTATTAAACCTAGTTTGAATCAAATAATCGATCTGACACCCCTGCTGTCGCTTAGTTCGAGTCTGATAATAGGGGTTATCAGCAACAATTTCTTCATTACTGATTCCAAGCGACTCAAAAATCAACTCACGGTTTGTTAAAATTATATTTTCAAACTGCAATCCCATGATCGCTGCAAAACCTGGAAAATTTGTCAAAGATAACTGCTTATATTGATTTTTGTTGATTTTCGCTATATTAGGGTCAATAAATTTGAGGTAAAACCGCAAGTAATTATCGCGTAAGCGATAACGCATGATTGAGCGGTTTTTACCCGTTTTAAATGACCAAGTGTAATCTTTCCCTAAGAAGCCAGCTGTCGTTAAATCATTAAGGTAACTTGTTAGTGGGCCGCCTGTTTCATAGTTTATTGCCTCTGCAATAGCCTTATAAGTTGCCGGACCATCGCTTAGATATCGAACAATATCAATATATAACGCACTACGATGTTGAAATAAGTCGTGAAATATATGTGTAAATTCGTCAACCAAAATACCATCTTTAACAAAACAAAGCTGCTTAATATTATTAGTTGCTGACAGGCTTGAATTCATTAATTCTAGATACCAGGGCACGCCACCCGTGATGGAAAGCATCATAAATATTTCCATTGCAGAACATTGAAAACCATTGGTAATTAATAACTCTTTACTTTCAGATAAACCCAGCTCATCCAATTCAACTTTATGCCCGATGCGACCAAACAATTCTGTGCCGCTTAATATGTTTTTTTCAATCCAACTTGAAACAGAGCCGCATAACACTAAAATTAATTTTGGATTTTTTTTGAAATACAAATCCCAGACAATTTTTAATTTTCCTAGAAAGGTTTCGTCTTGATCAGCCATCCATGATATTTCATCTAATAAAATAATGACTCGTCCTGACTTTGTATGTTCAGCCAGTAGTGTGAGTAAATCCCCCCAGTCATCTGCTTTCAACTCTGGCAAATTCATCTGTTGATTTAACTGCCTAATAAATTCATGGCGCTGTATTTTAGCGCCGGCCCCTTGCTTCGTAGTTGGTGGTAACCCACTGAAACTTAGAAACCGTTTATCACGAGCAAACTCCTCGATTAAGCGGCTTTTACCTATGCGTCGACGTCCTCGCACTACAACAAGGGTCGCTGTTTTCTTTTTCAACAGAAGCTCTAGCCCTTTTAGTTGCTGACTTCTACCAATAAAAGGTTCACTACTCATAGGTCTACCGCAATAATTGAAAATGCTATTTTTGCGGTAGCTTATCATCTTTTGTCTTTTACCGCAAGAATAGAAAACAGCATTTTTGCGGTAAATGCTCCGCCGTGACGCAGCCTCGAGGCCCTAATAGTATGGACCCTATCTCTAAACTACGGACTAAGTTAAGTTGCATCAAATCAGTCAGGAATTGTGACAGAACCAAATTTATCGCAGCAATTTTAGATCTGTATCTTCACTGCAGGTTAATACTTATCAGAAAATCTGCTAGAGCGACTGCAAGTACTGAGACATTTGCCTGCTATCTAACGGCGGGGAATATAAGTTTCCCTGGCCAAAACCACAACGCGATTCTGCCAACAAAAGTTTTTGCTGAACAGTCTGCACACCTTCAGCTACTACGCGCATATTTAAACTTCGCGCTAACCCAATAATTGAATTAACCAGCTCAGCCTGGCACTCATCGGTGTCTACTGTCTCTATATAAGACTTATCAATTTTAACAGAACTAATGGGCAAGTTTCTTAAGTGGCTTAAAGAAGAGTAACCTGTGCCAAAATAATCAATTGTCAGAGCCACGCCCAGTTCATTCAACTTTTGCATATTAGCAACAGCTTCTTGCGACTCCCGCATAAGGGACTGCTCTCTAATTTCAAGCTCCAACTGTTCAGGCAACATATTATAACGATTTAACACATCAACCACTCGATCAGATAACTCCCCATGCATTAATTGCTCACATGATATATTCAGCGCTAATTTACATTTTTTTGCATCGCCTTTAAACCAAGATGTATATTGCTGGCAGGCCGTTTCCAACACCCAATTACCCAACGGAATAATTTTTTTCATATCATCAGCAATGGGAATAAACACATCTGGATGCAAAACACCCAACTTAGGATGATGCCATCTTACTTTGGCCTCCATACCTATAATATGATCATTCAGCAAATCAAATTGCGGTTGATATAAAACTTTCATTTCATTTTTTCCTAATGCAAACATAAAATCATTACGTAATGATAGATCCTTCATATGTTGCTTTGTCATTTCTTCACTATGGTACTCATAATCATTTCCACCTTTTTTCTTGATGTTGTACATAGCGATATCCGCATTGCGCATAAGTGTTTCAACGTCCTCAACCGAATCGTTATAAGAAGCTATTCCTATACTAATGCCCACCTGAATATATATATCATCAATATGATAGGGATTGATCACACTCTCAATAATTTTAGACGCGATCTTTCTTGTCACAAGGTAAAAATGATTTCCATACATCACGGCTCGATTGGTCACTGTCGATGATTAATAGATGGTGTTGTGGCTGCGTGAGTCCTTCCTGGCAAATGTAATGTCACATGCAGGTAAGTATAGTACAGGTTATTGAAACTGCTGCCCTTTTGTCTTTTAGGAAAATCTTGCCCAGATGATTCGCTTTCTCAGGTGATATGGTAGCGTTAACCCCCCCCTTAAGTCTTAGAAGGCCCCGGCAACTGTAATGCAGCCTGTCGCTTGGGGTGAAGCGGTACAACCTGGATTGCTGGCTGTGTGACAACTGGCTGAACTACTGCGGGTGGCTTAATGACCGTTGGTTTAACGGCCATTGGCTGAACTGTTGGCTGTGCTTGCGGCAATGGGTTTGGGCGATACACAATGGGTGTGCTAGCAGGTACA
>JAJFJO010000226.1 GCA_021774015.1 Gammaproteobacteria bacterium | reverse complement strand
TTTGCTGCGACGTAAAATTGCTTTTATGCGAGCCAATAATTCGCGCGGATTAAATGGCTTGCTCAGAAAATCATCGGCGCCCATCTCAAGACCTAAGATACGCTCAACTTCTTCGCTAATAGCCGTCAACATGATAATAGGAATATTAGACGATGTGCGAAGTTCTCGGCACAACGTCATACCATCATCACCCGGCATCATGATATCGAGAATAATCAGATCCGGCTGTTGCTGCTCCAGTCGCTGTTTCATTTCTGCACCATTCTTAGCTAGGCTCGTTTTATAGCCATGCTGGGCGAGAAACCTTCCAAGTAAATCTCGAATACCTTGATCGTCATCGACGATCAATATGTTTAGCTGTTCATCACTCATAAGGCGCAGTATATAAAATTTGAACAAAAAGAGCGAGCACCGTGTTAACACGTCTATTTGTTTGATTTACCCATAAAAATCTGTTGACTTGTAGCCCAGCTGCCCTAACCTTAATAAAACGGTAAGTCTGAAGGACCCAACAGAATGAAACAAGAGATCCAATCACTCATTGCACAGGCCATCACTACGTTACAAGGCGATGGCGTGCTTCCTAACGATATCAACATCGATATTAAAATCGAGCGCACCCGGGATGAGCGCCACGGCGATTTTGCGTGTAACATCGCCCTGATGCTAGCCAAGCAAGCAAAAACCAATCCGCGGGAGCTTGCCAACCAGATTGTCAGCAAACTCCCCGGCTCACCTCACGTACAAAAAACAGATATTGCCGGACCTGGGTTTATTAATTTTACACTGGCTGATGATGTCTTATTGCCTGTCGTTAGCACCATATTAGAGCAAGGCGAAAATTTTGGTTGTAATAAAGACGGTGACGGCAAACGTGTGCATATCGAATTTGTCTCCGCGAACCCTACTGGCCCACTACATGTAGGTCATGGTCGTGGTGCTGCCTATGGCGCCTGTGTCGCTAACTTACTGCGTGCAACCAGCTTTAAAGTGCATTGCGAATATTACGTTAACGACGCGGGTCGTCAGATGCGCATCTTAGCATTAAGTGTTTGGTTGCGTTATTTAGAATTATTCAACGAACCTATTGCTCTACCCAAAAATGCCTACCAAGGCGACTATGTCCAAGAGGTTGCTGGTGAACTTAAAAACCGATACGATCGCCAATTTTTTCATACCTGGGATGCAATCCAAGCAAAAATGCCTGAGAACCTAGACCCAGAGACCGATAAAGAAGGCTTTATCGATGCGATGGTTTCTGCAGCACAATCCCTGCTTGGCGATGCAGATTTTCAAATTGTGCATGAAAAAGGTTTAAATAGCATACTCAACGACATCAAAGATGATTTAGGTGAGTTTGGTGTTCATTACGAAGAGTGGTTTAGAGAAAGTCACTTGTTTGATATGGGTTGGCTGAATGAGGGTGTCGATCTGCTCAAGGAGCATGGCCACACCTACGAAAAAGATAATACATTATGGTTTCGTGGTACCGAACTCGGTGATGATAAAGATCGCGTATTGGTTCGCAGCAATGGTCAACCCACCTATTTTGCCTCAGACGTTGCCTATCACTTATATAAATACAACCAAGGCTATGACCAGATCATCGACATATTTGGTTCTGATCATCATGGTTACATTGGAAGAATACGCGGCTTTTTAACCGGGCTGGGTAAAAACCCCGATAAATTAAGTATATTATTAGTTCAATTTGCCATTCTCTATCGCGGCAAAGAAAAAGTATCGATGTCGACTCGCTCAGGAGAGTTTGTCACGTTGCGTGAATTGCGCTATGAAGTGGGCAATGATGCAGCTCGTTATTTTTATATTATGCGCCGCCCTGAACAACATCTCGATTTTGATTTAGAACTGGCGAAGTCACAGTCTAATGAAAACCCTGTTTATTACATTCAATATGCACATGCGCGAATCTGTAGTGTGTGGCGCCAATTAGAAAGCTCTGACTGGCAACGCGATGATAAACTGGGCCTACAACACCTTGAGTTTTTAACTAGCGATCACGAAAAAAACTTGTTAACGACTTTAACTCGCTATCCCGAGATGATCGCTACAGCGGCAAACCGGCATGAGCCTCATCTGCTAGCACATTATCTACAAGACATCGCTGCTGAGTTTCACAGTTATTACAACGCCTCTAAGTTCTTGGTAGATGATGAACCATTGCGCAATGCGAGACTCGTTCTTGTTGCTGCAATACAGCAGGTAATCACCAATGGCCTGAAATTACTTGGACTATCTGCACCAGAAATGATGTAATAATACAGCGAATTCGAGATCCAATACGAGCGTCAGCGAGTGATAGAGGATCCGTGGATCCCGGATATTTAGTGTTTGTAAAGTGGCACAATAAAAAACTGTAGAAAACACACAAGAGCTAGGAACAACAATAAAAGGGAAGGTAATTATGAAAAAACTGACTATCGCTCTAGGGGCCCTCATCTTAATCGGTTTATTTACCGTGTTTGTTCTGCCGTTTTTTATGGGCCTTTGGATACAAAAAGAATACCCCAAAATCGTTAACACTCTATCTTCAAATCAAGGCATTAGCATTAAAATTCTTGCCTATAACCGCGGGTGGTTTTCTTCAAATGCGAGAATTCAAATCAACCTGAACAATCCATTACTAAAGCTGAACAAATACCCTGACTTATCCACACACACTAGCATTTCCATCAATGAGCATATTAACCACGGGCCTTTTATCATTGCAAAATCTACAGAGGGCAAAAAAGAATTGGTCTTTGCTGCTGCCTTGATACATAACCAAACAAATTTGCCGGGGAATAATTTACAGTCCAGCACCAAATGGACTTTCGGAAACACGCTTAATAGCCACTTTATAGCAAAAAAAATTTCGTTTGGCTCAAACCAACAAAAGATACAACTAAGTGGTTTACAAGGTGGTTTTTCTTACACCCCTGGGAGCCAACACATTAAAGCTAACGTTAATCTCAAACAAATCAATATCCATATTCCTGCGCAAGGTGCTCATACTAGCGAAAGTGTCATCACTATCAATAACATTAATACCAAAGGCGACTATTCAAACTCTGGGCCATTATGGTATGGCATGCGCACACTATCAGCAGATCAAATTACCGTTAACACACCAAATAAAGCTCAGCTCATCATAAAAAATATTTCAGCAAAAATTCAACAAAACCAAAAGCAATTAAACACCAATATTGTTTTATTATTTGAAACTCAACTGTTTCATGGGCCCAACATGCAGTGGGGCCCTGCACAATTGCAATTAAAAATATCTGGCTTACATACAAAAAACTTAATCAATTTTATGAATCGTGCTGCTGCCGTTCAGCAAATGGCTCGACCTAAAGCAGCTGTCATGATATACCAACCCTTTATGGCATTAATCGGGCAAGGTTTAACAATTAAATTAGATAAACTCTTTTTGCGCACACCAAAGGGCCCTATTGATGCAAATGCTGAGCTGCAAGTGAAAGCACAAAATGGAACGCCAAGCTTACCCGGCATCATGAAAAACCTGCTTGCCCATGCAAGCCTACAAATTCCTAAGCCTTTATTGCTGCAACATTTGACAAACACGTATAAAAAGAAACAATTGCACAAACGCACGTCTCAACATGCAGCGCCGAAAAAAATGGCTGAACAACAAATACAGCAGTGGATCAGCACAAATGTGTTAACGCAAAGTGGTGACATCTTATCGATGACGGTTAATTTCCAACAAGGAAGGTTGCTAATCAATGGCAAGCCTTATGAAAAAAACCGCATGACCATTAAACCACAACCCACTTCAGCGCACACAATACACCACCGTGCTCCAGTAAAATCACACAACACTATAAAAGAGGCGTTATAAGTAGCTTATGGCTAAGAAATCGACCCAGCGTAAAACCACTAAACGCAAAAAAAGCGCCACCGCATCAAAACAACGGCTGTATATCACTGTGATCGTGATTACACTCGCCATGCTAATCCCACTGACGGCATATTACATCAAGCACCAAAATTCCACCCACACGAGTAGCCGCCTCTCTAAAGAACAACAGCTAGACAAATTGATTACGGCAACGAGCCAATCGCCTCAAGTACAATTTGATTTTTATACTGTATTACCCAACGCGAAATCAGCCACTAAGAAACACCGTGCCCAGCTTGCAACTTCTAACAAAAGCGCAAGGTCACACAACTATATTTTACAAATCGCCTCTGTGCGCAAATACAACGATGCCGCCCGCTTAAGCGGTGAACTACAGACACTAGGCTATCGTTCTTTTGTGCAGAAATATCAAGCAGATAAAGCCACCTGGTATCGTGTCCTGGCCGGGCCATTCCAAAGCAGACCGGCCGCTAGCCAAGCCCAAAAGCGCCTATCAAAAGACCATTTAGGCAGTTTTTTACTACCGCTTAACTCTTGAAATCCACACAAGTAACCCAATATCCAACAATTACTCACATACTCCAGGAGAAAACATTGGAACAACTTCGCGGAACTACTATCCTCTCCGTACGATCTAACGGCAAAGTCGTCATTGGCGGTGATGGCCAGGTCACTATGGGCAATGCTGTCGTCATGAAAGGCAATGCTCGTAAAGTGCGTCGCCTCTATAACAATAAAGTGATCGCAGGATTTGCCGGAGCTACTGCCGATGCCTTTACCTTGTTTGAACGCTTTGAGGGCAAACTGGAAAAACATTCTGGCAATTTAGTTCGCTCTGCAGTTGAAATGGCAAAAGACTGGCGCACCGATAAAATGCTGCGCCGACTGGAAGCACTGCTCGTTGTAGCCGACAGCAAAGCCTCACTCATATTAACAGGCACCGGTGATGTCATTGAGCCTGAGAACAGCTTAATGGCCATCGGCTCAGGCGGCTCATATGCACAAGCGGCCGCAAAAGCACTGATGCAAAACACAGATCTTAGCGCAAGAGAGATTGTTGAAAAAGGATTGACGATCGCAGGAGATATTTGCGTTTACACCAATCACAACCACACTATTGAAGAACTCGATAGCGATACTTAACCTAAGAGAACTATTATGAATTCACTTGATATGACTATGACCCCCAAAGAAATCGTTTCTGAACTTGATAAATACATTATCGGTCAACACGAAGCTAAACGCGCTGTTGCTATCGCACTGCGTAACCGCTGGCGCCGTATGCAAGTCAATGAAGAGCTTCGCAAAGAAATCACCCCCAAAAATATTTTAATGATTGGGCCAACCGGTGTCGGTAAAACTGAAATCGCGCGCCGCCTTGCCAACCTTGCTGGTGCACCATTTATTAAAGTAGAGGCAACTAAATTCACAGAGGTCGGCTATGTTGGTCGTGACGTTGAATCTATTATTCGTGATTTAGCAGATATGGCGGTTAAAATGACCCGTGAAAAAGCAATGGCTCATGTAAAAGCAAAAGCTGAAGAAGCGGCTGAAGAACGCGTGCTCGATGCATTAGTTCCCCCGCCATCCCCATCACGTGGCAGTTTCGAAGGTGAATCCACTGAGGCTGTAGAGGTGGCGGTGCAGCCTGATTCGGCCACCCGCCAACTCTACCGCAAAAAACTTCGCGAAGGTGAGCTCGATGATAAAGAAATTGAAGTGGATACAAATGCAGGTGCTAGCAGCGTAGAAATAATGGGGCCACCTGGAATGGAAGAAATGGTCGGGCAATTGCAAGGCATGATGGAAAACATGTCTAACAAGCGTACTAAAACACGCCGCCTAAAAGTAAAAGATGCGATGAAGCAACTGCAAGAAGATGAAGCAGAAAAACTGATTAATGAAGACGAAGTGCGCGCGCAAGCGGTGGAAGCTGTCGAACAAAATGGTATTGTTTTTCTCGATGAAATTGACAAAATTGTGAAACGTTATGAATCAGGTGGTGATGTATCACGCGAAGGTGTGCAGCGCGACTTATTGCCACTTGTAGAAGGCAGCACAGTGTTTACTAAATACGGTATGATAAAAACCGATCACATTTTATTTATCGCATCAGGCGCTTTTCATTTGGCCAAGCCATCTGATTTGGTTCCTGAGCTGCAGGGTCGCTTTCCGATTCGCGTTGAATTAAATGCACTCAAAAAAGAAGACTTCGTACGCATTCTAACAGAACCAAGCGCATCATTAACCGAGCAATATACTGCATTAATGCAAACAGAAGGGTTTGGTTTAAACTTCTCGGAAGATGGTTTGGAACGCTTAGCTGAGATTGCACAACAGGTCAACGACAAGGCAGAAAACATTGGTGCTCGTCGCTTACATACCATTATGGAGCGCTTGCTTGAAAATATTTCTTTTGAAGCGACGGATCGCAGTGGTGAGAACGCTAAAATTGATTCAGAGTACGTAGACCAACAGCTGCAAGACCTTGCTGAAGATGAGGATCTTAGCCGCTCGATTTTATAATCTTCATTACCTATTTAGGCATGCACAAAATAAGTGCATGCCTTAGAAGTAGACCTTTCTCACAAGTGTGCGAGCACTAAGGCTGTTACTTAGCCTCAGCAGAAGCGGGACATACTGCTGCTGCAGCCGCCCTCAGCAGATGCTGACTCAGATGAAGTAGCAACACCTGGAAGGAGTGAGTAAACATTCGGCTCGGGACAAGCCCCCTCCCCGCCAGAAGACTCACCAGAGCCCCAACCACCGCCATCACTATCCACCGCCGCTGCTGCATCACCTGCTGCACCTGCTCCACCTCCTACTTCTTCTGCTCTTGCAGCTTTCACACGTCGACCTGGATCTTCGGTTTGTGCAGCAACTCGAACCCACTCAAGCGGTGTCGGCACAAAAGGTGGGCGAACAACTGAGCGATCCTTTCTAACGCGAGGCGTCCCATCAGAATTTCGCTCTCCTTC
>JAJFJO010000225.1 GCA_021774015.1 Gammaproteobacteria bacterium | reverse complement strand
CTGGAAAACGCATAATGCAGCGCCATGTAAAATTCGATTTCTGCTTGAAAATTTAAAAGCATTATCAGAAGCGTTATGGAAACAAGGGATTCCTCTGCTGATTCGCAAAGGCCCATCATTTTCAGATTGTCCAAAAGTGTTAGATCAGCTCTGCAATCAGTATGACATTGATACTATCCACTTTAACCATGAATATCCATTAGACGAACGTGAGCGAGATGAAGCCGTCATTACACAATTGGCAAGTAGCGTAGTTGTCAGCACTTATCACCAGCAATTGGTGCTGCCACCAGGTGAGGTACTGAGCAAACAAAAAACCCCGTTTCAAATATTTACGCCATTTAAAAATGCATGGTTAACCAAAGCACATGAGCAACAAGCTTGGCGTACGTATAAAGCGGTAAAAAAGAAGTTTAAATCTGATATTAAGCCTGATCCAATACCCAGCCGATTACAAGGATTTACAGGTCAAAAAATTGATTTGCACTGGAAAGCTGGAGAAAAGGTGGCTCAAAAAAAACTAAACATATTTTGCCAAGACAAGGTTTACGATTATCACAAAAATAGAGATTGCCCTAACATCGATGGCACAAGTCAATTGTCACCGTATTTAGCGCAAGGTGTTATCTCTCCTAGACAATGTATAACTGCTGCGCTTGAAATTTGTGATATTGCTGATATTGATACGATAAATCGATCTGAAGGTGCTGCTACATGGATTTCAGAACTAATTTGGCGTGATTTTTATAACCATATCATCTATTTTTATCCAGATATGTGTCGCCATAAGCCTTTTAAGTTAAAGACTGATAATATTCCTTGGCGTTATGATGACAAGCTCTTAGAGGCTTGGAAAAATGGCATGACAGGTTTTCCGATTGTGGATGCAGGTATGCGGCAATTGTTGCAAACAGGTTGGATGCATAATCGATTGCGTATGGTGACTGCGATGTTTTTAAGTAAAATTCTTTTGCTTGACTGGCGTCTAGGTGAAAAGCATTTTATGGAGCATTTAATCGATGGAGACTTTGCTGCGAATAATGGCGGCTGGCAATGGTGTGCATCAACAGGGACTGATGCTGTGCCTTATTTTAGAATTTTTAATCCCACCACGCAAAGTCAGCGCTTTGATCCAGCGGGTGAATTTATTAGGAAATTTTGCCCAGAGCTATCGCAGCTTGATAGTAAAGTTATTCATAACCCATTTGCATTTGGAGTAAAACTTGATGAATTAAATTATCCTCGGCCGGTGGTGGATTATAAAGCGATGCGGCAAACTACAATTGATTTATTTAAAAAGCTTTAAGTTATGACAAGGCTAGCTTGAAGTGATCCAGTTGTTCGGGCGAGAATAGATGTTTATCAGGTCGTAGCGCTCTCAAGCTGGTGGAGGCGGCGGGAGTTGAACCCGCGCAAGGGTGTAAAAAGCCCGACCATGATAAACCAGCAAAGACCACGAAAAACAATAAGAAATCAAAGGGTTAGTTCTCATGTCGGCAGCCTATCTGATTGGCTTTGATTGTCACTAATTGTCAGCAAATGGTGCCGCTGTGGTGCCTTTACACGCGGCAATCTTGCGACATTTTTACGACACAGCTTGCGACAATCTTGCGACACTGCTATGATATGCTTATTGCTATTTTAAGGTGTTGATATGTTTAAACCACTATTCAAGATATCCAACCAAACGGCCAATGCGTTGACCGCTATTGAACGAGCGCGAGGCTTTTTAGAGGCTGCCACGCTGTCTCAAGAGTGGCTTGAAAAAATGCAAAATAAAGCACTTGTATTAGAGGCACACCATACAACGCATATTGAAGGTACCCAGTTAACGCTGAAAGAGTCAGAACAGATTTGGCAAGGGCAGCATTTAGCCGATGTTAACCCCGATGATGAAAAGGAATTGCTAAATTATCGAGACGCATTTGAGTTGGTATCCAGCTATGTGGGTGATGGCCAGCCAATTACAGAAGGTTTAATCCGGGAAATCCATAAACGATTGGTCCAAGGGGTGCGAGGAGACTCTGCTACACCGGGCCTTTATCGCAAAATACAAAATTATGTTGCAAACTCAAAGACAAAAGAAGTTATTTACACACCACCACCGGTGTATGAAATATCGAATAGGATGCAGGCGCTCGTTGATTGGTTAAACGAGGAAGAAACTATTCATCCTGTGCTGGTGTCAGGTATCGCACAATTTCATCTTGTTCATATTCACCCTTTTTTAGATGGCAGTGGTCGTACAGCACGATTGTTATCAACCCTTTGTCTTTATCGGAAAGGTTATGATTTTAAAAAACTCTTTACTATTAGTGAATATTACGACCGAAATCGTGCTGACTATTACAAAGCCATTCAAAGCGTACGTGAAAACGATATGGATATGACGGGGTGGTTAGAATATTTTTCAGAAGGACTTGCTGTACAATTACGTGAAATAAAATCCTTGGGTAAGCAAGCGATAACACAAAGCCTTTTAGCGAAAGAGCACCATTTGTCTGAGCGACAAAGATTAGCGGTTGAGCATATGGCAACTGAAGGTGGTTTATCGATACAGCAATTTGAAAAGATGTGTCCTGATGTCACGCGTAGAACATTACAACGGGAGTTGAAAAATTTGATTGATAAGGGGCTTGTTGAGAGTAGTGGCGCTACGAGTAACTTAATTTATCAGTTAGAAGAGAAATCCTGATGTCAGGAGAAATAGCGGAACCTGTCAATGAAAATGAGGCACTACTGCTCGTTAATTAGAGAACTTATATTGTCATTTTGTCCTCCTCGTCATTATCAATTGGTTTATTAATCCATACAGCCTCCGGTAGGGTTTGCAGCTTTGGCTCATTGTTTTTAAAGCGATGCGGGAAACCACGATTAATTTATTTAAAAAACTTTAAGTTATGACAAGGCTAACTTGAAGTAATCCAGTTGTTCGGGCGAGAATAGATGTTTATCAGGTCGTAGCGCTCTCAAGCTGGTGGAGGCGGCGGGAATTGAACCCGCGTCCGCAAATCCTCTGCCTTCAGCTCTACATGCTTATCCACGTCTTTAATTTGACTGCCAGTCACCCGACGGGAAGGGTAAAGCTAACAGCGAGCTCTATGAGTTTAACTACTACGACATGAGCAATGGTCAGTAGCGAGCTTGTTAAGAGTGACCACTGAATCGATTACACAAGCACTCGTCGGTCAATGGGTTGTTGCCGGTTATTAAGCGGCAGTAGCAAGCTTTAGCTTATACAGCTTCAGCCAACTCAACAAAATTGCTATCGTTTGCAATTATAAATTTGCAACATCTGTTTTACGAGCGTAGTCACATGGCTCGGCATGCACCTCAGGTTTTGTAATCCACGTCGAAGCCAAGTCGCCCCCTGGTTCCAAGTGATACTCAAATACCTTTAAGTGAACCGCTTATTATAAGTATAGTAGAACTGGCGTCAACCTTAATGGCTACTTATGCTTCATAAGCCGCTGTTTTTCGCGTTCCCAGTCTTTGCGTTTGGCTGTATCGCGCTTATCATGTTGTTTTTTACCTTTGGCAATAGCGATTTCAAGCTTGGCGCGATTGCGAGTCCAGTGTAAATTGAGTGGGACAATTGTATAGCCTTCCCGCTCCTTTGCGACCTTTAATTTGTTGAGTTCTTTTTCATGCAGCAGCAATTTTCGCGATCGGGTGGGGTCGGTTTTTGTGTAAGTTGCCGTTGTTTGTAATGTAGAAAAATGCGCGCCAACCAACCAAGCCTCGCCGTCTTTTAAGACCACATAGCTTTCCTTCAATTGTGCTCGACCCGCACGCAGACTTTTTACTTCCCAGCCTTCAAGCATAAGGCCGGCTTCAAAGCGCTGTTCGATAAAGTAATCATGCATCGCCTTTTTATTTGTCGCAATCATGCGATCAGGCTGTTTGTCTTTTTTACTACTCATGCTGTTATGTCGCTATCATTGTCAATCCTGCCTCAGATGGTACCAAAAATTCTGATTGCATCATAGGAGAGGAGAAAATACACTACTAGGCTTAAACCTAAAAAACACACGCAACAAAAAACGCGCTCAACTGCGTTTTCTAAGTTAGAACTTATGGGAATCGAAGGTTATGCCAGTTATCAATAAATCATCGATCGTTACGTATTCGCAGCAGCAGATGTACGATCTTGTCAATGATATCGAACAATACGCTCAATTTGTACCTTGGTGTGTGAGCAGCACCATTATTCATAAAAATGAGGATGAGGTTCGCGCTTGCTTGTCATTTGCCAAGGGAGGGATGCAAAAATCGTTTACTACTATGAATCGCTTGCAGCCGCACAAAATGATCGAAATTCGTTTGGTGGACGGGCCTTTTAGTCAGTTAGAAGGTTTTTGGCGTTTTGAAGAACATGCGCGAGGGTGTAATGTTCGGTTGGATTTGGAGTTTGAGTTTTCATCTAAGCTGTGGGCAATGATGTTTGGCCCATTGTTTCATCAGGTAGCATCCACGTTGGTTGATGCATTCACCAAACGTGCGCAAGAGGTGTATGGTGGCAGCAGTGATTAATGTCTCTGTAATTTATGCAGCTGAAGCTAAGTCTAATGCTGCTGCAGAACAAGTAGAATTGACACTTCAAGTTGAGCCTAATTGTACTGTCGCTATGGCGATTAAACGTTCAGGAATTCTTAAGCAGTTTCCTGAATTAAAGCTGGCAATTATGGTTGTTGGAATTTATGGTAAAAAAGTAGCGTTGGATGCTAGCTTGCGCGATAAAGATCGAATCGAAATTCTTCGGCCTTTAAAAATAGACCCTAAAGATGCACGTCGAGCTCGTGCAGCTAAGGTTTAGGTAGTACGTAACCGTTGAGCTCATTCGCGTCAGCATTGATATCAATTACACGATTATTCTTAAGGTAAATGATCATATAACGTTTGATCATCTTCTTGTGGCCTGCTCTAAATGTGTAGATATAAACAATCGTATTATCATAATAGACGTTTTTTAACACGGGTGTGCCGAGTTGGTTGATTACCTGTTGAGTGCTCATTCCTTTGTGGATTTTGCTGGCGTTTGCAGGAGTGATGATATTACCTTGTTGGATATCAATTCTGTAAGGCTTTAACAAGCAGCCTGATAATGACACGATGGCGCTGCATAAGATGATAGCGATGAGTAATTGTTTTAGGTTGCGCATTTATATACTCCTGTAGTTATTTAGCCGAAATCATAGCCTATTTGGCTCTAGATTCCTAGACTGATATACTGCCGTTTTTTGTACACAAAGAGAGCTGTGATGGAAGATAAAGAATTACGTGATGCGGGTCTTAAGGTGACATTACCACGGCTAAAGATTCTTAAAATATTAGAGAGTGCATCAGCGCATCACCTGAGTGCGGAGGGTGTGTATAAGATGTTGCTAGAGCAGGGCGAAGATGTGGGCTTGGCGACAGTGTATCGTGTGCTCACTCAATTTGAAACGGCTGGATTAGTGCAGCGGCACAACTTTGAAAGTGGCCACTCTGTATTTGAAATAGATAAAGGTGAGCACCATGACCACATCGTATGTGAACAATGTGGCTTGGTACAAGAATTTATTGATGACGATATTGAGCAGCGGCAGCATAAAATTGCTGAGCAGCTAGGCTTTCATGTCACCAACCACAACCATACCATTTATGGTGTGTGTGCGAGATGCCTAGCTTCCAATGCTTAACTTAAGTGCCAAGGTTGGGTGATTGCTGTTCTGCTGCTTCCACTTTCCCCTCAGGTCTAGCTTTCTTTGCTGGGCTGGGCTTATCTTCATCCTCAGCCTTTGAAAAAAGCCTCACAATAGAAGAATCAATGGGAGCCGCATCCCCAGTACTTGTGCTCCTCTCGTCTTCTTTGCCCCTCTCATCTTCTTCTCTTGTTCTTTTTCTGCCTGCTAGACCAGCGGCAGCACCAGCACCAGCATCAGCACCAGCAGCATCAGCACCAGCACCAGCACCAGCATCAGTGGCAGCAGCATCAGTGGCAGCAGCATCAGCACCAGCATCAGCACCAGCACCAGCACCAGCATCAGGCGCTTTTTCTAGTATTTTTTTTACCAGTTGGCCTGCAGTTGCAGCTACAACTGCAATAGTACCATCCTCTTTATCTTTCAAGTGCGGTCGGTGGTCTTTTGCTCTAGAACCTTGTCTGTTAAGGGGTATCCCAGCTTCACGGAGTAGTTGTGGTAAACTACCGATTTTAAGCCAAGCACCATTAACTTTCACAAGGGTATTATTTGGGTGAATCCCGGCTCTGCTTAAAAATGTAGTGTTTATATAGAGCAGGAATTCTGATGGTGTTACACCACATGTATTAGCATCAAAATATAAAACATGTTTGTATTTATCACTGTCGTTTTTCTCGAAAAAACCTGCTAAATGGGCTCCGTGATTTCCAGTTAGATTTTGAGGGTAATTTCCGGCTTCTCTGGTTACATAGCGAAAAAGTTCTTCTTTTTTTTGCGTTGTAAGATTGCACTTTATTTCTCTTCTTGAGGGGGGTACCTGTTGTGGTTGTTGTTGCTGTTGCTGTAGTGGTTGTTGTTGCCGTGGTTGCTGCCGTCGTAGTTGTGATCGCTGTTGTTGTTGGAGAAGTGCTTCTTGCCGCTGTTGTTTGCGTCTTTCCAATCTCTCCGCTCGGCTTTCTGCGCTAGCAGCATCAACACTTGCTGCTGCGGCAGCAGCGACAGATTTAGATGTGCGCTGTTGTTGCTGTTGCTGCCGCCGCAATCTGCGTCTTTCCCGCCTTTCCTCACCAGCGGTATCAGCACTTGCTGCTGCGGCACCAGCATCATGAGGTAGGGGGGGTATCACAAAGCAGTCAGGATCTGTTATTTTAAGTGGAGGGGGCGGGTTTGCTGTATGGACAGGCCTAGATCCTTCAAATTTACCTGCTTTGATTTTAATAGCTTCAAGTATTGCATCGCCGCCCGGCTCTTCAAGAGGGTATTGTATATATTGCATAAGCTCATAATAGATTTCATCTATAGTGTGGCTAATACTAGTGCAAACATTTTCTACGGGAGCTGGAAAACTTTCGAGTGTTTTTTTTTGTTGGCTCAGAAGAGCAAGCTGTAGTTTATAGATGTTGAGAATAAGAAGATCTCTCATGGAGGTATAATAGTCCGCTTGATTTCCAGGATTCTTATCTGAAGTTGGCTCAGGTTTCAGGAAATTGAAGGGGAATGTAGAATATTTCAGGTGTTCTAAGGTGAGGCTAAGAAAATAGGCAGTGTTGGGATCATTTTCTGATTCTGTGTCAAATGTTACTGCTCCAAGCAATGCTGCATTTGCAATCTCTGCTATTTGCATATTTAATTTTCCGAGCTCAATAACCTTTGCCATGTCCTCCAAAATACCAACTATCGTATCAAATTGTTTTGCTTCCATAGTTGGGGATTGTTGTACAACGAGCTTTTCTGTAATATTCCACAAAATAGGATAGAGAGGCAATCGCCCCCCATCACCACCTGTTAATGTTAGTACTGTTTTTTCAGTATCTGCTGGTGCTGCAGCAGATGCTGCAGATGCTTCTCTAGACATAATTGTATTTCCTGTATGTAAAAACATATTAATTAAGTGAAGTGATCACTGTAAAAAAAATATTCATCCTGAGGGGGTGCAAAACCAATGTGCGAGTTGTATTGCTTTGGTCCTGGTGGTCTAGTTGGCCAATAACTCTTTCGCATGCGCTTTCGCCTGCTGAGTTATGGTGCTTCCTGCTAACATCCGTGCAATTTCTTCAATACGTTCGTCTTTGTTAAGTTCTACAATCGTTGTCGTCGTGACTTTTTTATTATTAAATTTGTGCGCTTTATAATGGTGTTGCCCTTGGGCCGCCACTTGCGGTAAATGCGTGATACACAAAATTTGTGTGGTTGCACTTAATGTTCGTAGCAATTTACCAACAACTTCAGCTGTTTTACCGCCAATACCCGTATCCACCTCGTCGAAGATCAATGTTGGGGTTTGCGCCTGGCCTGCCGTTAATACTTGAATGGCTAGACTAATACGCGATAACTCACCACCTGATACCACCTTGCCGATCGGTTGGACTGCCTGTCCAGGATTGGTCGATACTACATAATTCACACGTTCATTTCCTAACGGCGAGATCATACCGTCGGTGTGTTCAAAATGCAACCGGAATTTACCGCCTTCGATACCTAGAAGCTGCATGTGTTCGGTAATCTGTTTGTCAAAAATAGTTGCCGCTTTTTGACGTAGTGCGGTGAGTTTTTTAGCATGTGTGAGATAGGTTTTTTCAATTTTATTAATAGATTGGCGTAATTGATCGATGGTGGTATCGCACGCCTCCAGCCTTGCAATTTTTTGCGCTAGTGATTTTTGTACGGCATGCAAATCTTCAGGGTTTACGTGGTGCTTGCGTGCTAACTCATGAATAGCACTCAAGCGCTCTTCAATATGTTTCAAGCGATCCGGGCTTAAGTCTAAGTGGCTGCGATAATGTGTGAGTTCATTGTTAGCTTCTTCTAAATGAATCGCTGCGCTTTTTAATAAGCTCATTGCCGATTGCAGTTGTGGTTCTTCATTATAAATAATGTCTATGTGGGAAATGGCTGCCTGTAATAATTGTGCTGCAGAGTTTTGTTCATTCTCACCCGCCAGCTCAATAGCTTGGTTTAATTCTGTGATTAGTGATTTAGCATTGTGCAGGCGTTGGTGCTCTTTATGTAGGTTTTGCCACTCGCCTTCCTGCAATTCTAATGCGGCGAGTTCTTTGCTCTGATATTGCAATAGATTTAATTCGTTGTCTTTATTTTCTACCTGTGCGAGCAGTGTGTCCAATTCGCGTTGCTGATTTTTCCACTGTGTATGTAGAGTAAAAATTATATCTAATATAGGGCCTGATTTTGCATATTGGTCTACTTGGCGCTGTTGGCTATCTCGATTTAATAGCGCTTGGTGTTGATGTTGGCTGTGTCTGCTCTCCAATAAATTTGCCAATTCACTCACGAGGCTTTGTGGGCAGGGTGATCCATTGATAAAGCTGCGCGAGCTGCGGTCTTGATTAAATACGCGACGGATAATGCATTCTGCTTCGTTATCAGATGCATTGTTTAGCTCGTGTTGTTGCAACCATTGCAAGGCGGCTGGGTTATTGCAAAGATCAAAACTAGCAGCAATCTCACAACGCGTTTCCCCTTCACGTATCACTTGCCCATCACTGCGATTGCCTAACGCCAAACCTAAAGCATCGACCCAAATCGATTTACCTGCGCCTGTTTCGCCTGTTAACACGTTAAGGTGATTGTGAAATTCAAGCTCTAGCTCGCTGACGATCACAAAATTTTTAATATGAATATGCGTTAGCATGATTGCCTCAGTTATTGTCTTATACCGATGTTTAGTAAATGTTGTTCCCAGTTTAATTTTTCACGCAGTGTGGTGAAATAGCCGTAGTCTTGAGGGTGAATCAATTTTAATGTTTTGTCATACTTGCAAATTTTCAAGTGACCACCGGGAGGTGCTGCCTGTCGAGACTGCCCATCGCAACTGACATTCGGTTTTATATCATTGGATTTATTGATGCGGATATCAATATTACACGGTGAGCCAATAACAATGGGGCGGCTACTGAGCGTGTGCGGAAACATAGGCACCAGTGCAACTGCATCGACTTGCGGGTGTAAAATAGGGCCACCACCGGATAATGAATAGGCGGTTGATCCTGTCGGCGTTGCCACAATCAAACCGTCTGCGCGCTGGCGACACACAAAAACGTCGTTGATGTAGGTTTCAAATTCGATAAGCTGAGCTGTTTTACCTTGTTGCAGCACCACATCGTTCAATGCGATATTTTCATACAATATTTTATCTTCAAATTGCAGCGAGGCATGTAATAGAAAACGATTTTCTTGTTGATAGTTTCCGTGGATTACATCGCCAACTTTATCCAGTTCGTTTGGATAGATATCCGTTAAGAATCCAAGCTTGCCACGATTGATTCCCAGCACAGGCAAGCCATGTTCGACCGCCAGGTGTGCCGCATTGAGCAAGCTGCCATCGCCACCCACAACGATGACCAGATCAATATCACCAGGGAGGTCCTTCTCAGCAACCACGGGTAGCTGATGTTTGGGAGCAATGTCGGTGGTGTTTTCTTCAATAGAAACCGCAACGTCGAGTTCTTGTAAGTAGTCGCGCAATGCCAGCAATGTTTCTGGAACTTCGCTAACTCCAGAGCGGCCGATCAGAAGAATATGATGAAAAGCGTGTTTTGACATCCTGCAAGATTCCTTTGCTTATAGTTTAAGGAAAAGAATACCATGGTTTTGAGAGCTAGAATATACCGGGGAGGTAACATTAGCCACACCACCGCCAAACAGGTATATTATCCCCAAGCCTAAAAACACGAGATATACCATGTCACAGCTTACAGACCGATCGCTAAAAATACTCCGTAAACTTGTCGAGCACTATATAGAGGATGGCCAGCCAGTCGGTTCTAAAACTCTCGCGCAAGATTCATCCATACAGGTTAGCTCAGCGACAATCCGTAATATTATGTCTGAACTCGAGGCAGCAGGTTATTTGCAGTCCCCCTACACATCAGCAGGGCGCATCCCAACCGCGCAAGGATATCGTCTATTCGTCGATAACCTCATCACCGTGCAAGCACCTCAAACATTTAATACAGAACAACTGCGCGAACAACTTGGTAATGATATTAACGCGCAAACGTTAGTAGCCAATACATCTTCCTTATTATCCAACATCACGCAACTGGCAGGAATCGTGACTGTTCCAAAACGAGGACAGTTTATTTTAAAGCTTGTAGAGTTTTTGCCATTATCCGAACGACGTGTATTAGTTGTGTTGGTGTTTAACGAGCATGAAGTGCAAAACCGAGTGATCAATACAGATCGTCATTACAGCGTCAACGAGCTGGAACAAGCGGGTAATTACTTAACACAACATTTTGCGGGTAAAGATTTAGTAACAGCACGCCATGAATTATTAACCATGATGCAAAGTACGCGCAAACATCTTGATGAGATGATTCAAATGGTGATGTCATTGGCGGAAGACACATTGATTGACGATCAAAAAGAAGATTATGTGTTGGCTGGTGAAACCAATTTATTTTCTGCAATGAATGAAGATGATTATAAAAAACTCCGCGATTTATTCGAAGCATTCGCACAAAAGCGCGACATTTTACATTTGTTGGATCAAGCCGTGAGCGCTAAGGGTATGCAAATTTATATTGGTGAAGAGTCGGGCTACAAGGCATTTGACGACTGCAGTTTGATTGCGGCACCTTACACAAAGCAAGGCAATGTAGTTGGTGTATTAGGTGTTATTGGCCCTACGCGTATGGAATATAATAAAGTGATTTCTGCGGTGGACATTACCGCGAAATTATTAAGTCAAGCGCTGGATTTGGAAGGGTAAAATGTCACCCTGTTTTTAATTGCCCATTACGATAGCCGTGATATTTGATGCGTGATTACAGGCGGATTGCTCAGGTATTGCAGTTAGCATGTCCTGCTCAATGGGCGCTTCTGTGTATAGCCTGTGCCAATACTTAGCTACACACCTCAATAATTCTCGTTATCATAACGCGCATTATTATAATTGCCATTATTGCAAATAAGATCCATTGACAATGGATAAAATCGGCTATAATATTCCATTATTAATGGAGGTAATTATGGCGTCAATCACAAGCACCTTGCTCAAAACCATCATTGCTGACCAGCAGAGCGAGCAAATCATACCTAAAGAATATTATCACCGTGGTGCGGAGAAAAAAGTCTTAGAGCTAGCGGCTAATGAAGAGATTATTGTGATCACTGGTATACGGCGCTGTGGGAAATCAGTGTTGCTACACAAGCTACGTGAAAAAGCCACTGAAAAAGATTATTATTTTAATTTTGAAGATGAGCGTCTCGCTACATTTACCGCTGATGATTTTCAATTGCTTTATGAAGTACTCATAGAGACTTTTGGTGAGCAAAAAACTTTTTACTTTGATGAAATTCAGAACATCCCCGGTTGGGAAATGTTTGTACGCCGTTTGTATAATGCTGGAAATAAAATATTTATCACTGGTTCAAATGCTAACTTATTCAGTGAAGAGCTGGGTACGCGATTAACGGGTCGCTATATTTCCTTGCAAATGTATCCGTTTTCTTACTACGAACATATGCAGCATGAAGCGCCTAAAGTCGCCAATAAGTCTATACTGTCCACCATAGATGTTGGAAAAATGAAAAAACATTTTCACCATTATTGCAAACTTGGAGGAATCCCAGCTTATATTAAATACCAAAAAAAGGAATATCTACACTCTCTTTATGACAGCATTATCTATAGAGATATTATTGCTCGATACAAACTTACTAATACCGCGGCAATAAAAAAACTTGTCTTCTTTTTGGCAAGTAATTGCAGCAAGGAAACTACTTTTAATTCCCTTAGGAAATTACTTGGACTTGGGAGTGTGACAACAGTTTCCGACTACTGTGGTTATTTAGAAAATAGCTACCTGTGTTTCTTTGTGAATCGTTACAGCACATCCATAAAAGCACAGCAGAATTCACCAAAAAAAGTGTATTTCATTGATCATGCGTTAGCAAAAACAGTTGGTTTTCGATTTAGTGAAGATCAAGGAAGAATGCTTGAAAACATTGTTTTTATCGAACTAAAACGAAGAGGCTATGTGATTTTTTATCATAAAGAAATAAAAGAGTGCGATTTCATCATCCAGCAGAACTCTACAATTCGAGGTGCTATTCAAGTGTGCCAAACACTGAAAGATCCTAGCACCGAAAAAAGAGAAATAAATGGTTTAATTGAAGCTTTAGAAAAACACTCTCTTAACAAAGGGTTAATACTCACTGAGTCGGAAGAGGGTGAGTTTACTGTTCAAAAAAATGAACGTTCGTTTCTTGTCTCAGTTCAGCCTCTTTGGAAATGGTTGATGCATGATTCTGAGGAGGACTAAACTACAAAACTGCCTATGGCATCACTGGAATGGCAGCGTCATTTGGGAGCACTACAAAAAATCATACATCACATATCCCAGCTACCCCAATGGGCGATTTAAAACCACTATCTCGCTAACAGCGCGTTGTTTACCGAGCCACCTATAAGCACCCACCAACCTCAATTTGATTAAAAGCAAAAACCCCAAAACCCCTGTATTGCGTCACCCGCTTATTTGCTGGATCATCTTAGAAATAATAACCAACTAGGCACATTACTAATGGACAAACTCACCAATCCGCACGACAAGTATTTTCGATCTTCAATGTCAGAATGAATCCTTTCCAGTTGGTGGATTTAGCGCGCATTCCTGACAAGCAGATCAGACAGCATACTTGGGCGAGCGTGATGGAGTTGGTGCAGAAGCATATTTTTGTTAAGGACTTTATGCCAGTTATCAAGGCATTGGTACCCCTGCTTAGAGAGCTTGATAATCTCGGAGGAGAGGATTATATTTACGGTACGTTGAAATACATTACCAACACTGCAGAATTAGGTGACTCAGGTGAATTTTCTGAGATTATTAACAATGATGCGCCAAAAGAATCAGGAGAAATATCGATGACTCTGTTAGAAATGTGGTTAGAAGAGGGCCGTCAAGAAGGCGAGAAAAAAGCTCAAAAGCTTATGATGCAAAAAATGCTTGCGCAAGGCGCTGATCCTGTATTTGTGTCTAAAGTAAAAGGCTTTGCATTAGAAGAACTAGAGCTGCACGCAGAGCCGCCCATAGCATGATCTGAATGGCAACATCACTTGATGCCACAAAAAATCACATATCAAATATCGCAGCCACCTCAATGGGGGCTTCTGTGTTTAGCACGTGCCAATACTTAGCTACACACCTCCGCAGTGTTGTTATCAGCATGTGCTGTACACAGAACGCAAGCCTAATCCGGGAAACGAGCGCGAGCGAGTTATCCGGATAGGCTGCGCTTAAAAACCGCTATCTCGCTAACGGCACGTTGTTTACTGAGTCATCTACAGGCACTAACCAGTACCAGCACGCACCCGCCTCAGAACCACACGCGCGAGCAAGTGGCAACCAAATCCAGCACAAAAAATAAACAAAAACTTCCTAATTTAAGAATTCCTTAACTTAAAAACCCCAAAAAACACCTTTCTTAAGCTTATCTTAAGGTTGACAGTGCAAAAAATCCCCAAACCTTGTAAAAATTTTAACCA
>JAJFJO010000224.1 GCA_021774015.1 Gammaproteobacteria bacterium | reverse complement strand
CTCATAAAATAAGCGATTGGATAAAATCCAGTTTTCTCTTTTTTGGCGTGTTGTTTTGTATAGGAAATTTTTTCTAAAATATATTCTTCAGAATAATTCTTTAGCGCGTTATCCAGTACAGCCTCACTGATCTTGCCAAATGCTTGTTTAATGGTTTCAAGCACCCTGCCCTGCTGATGGCTTGTTTCTTGTTTATTTGATGATGAAGTGTTATTTTTACTTTCAACGGATATTTCAAATCCCGTTACCTTTCTTCCAACTCTTACATTTTGGAGATTAACAACAAACCCGGCACGATCGTTAACTTCCTCTAACGATGGTTTAATCACATTCCGAGTAAGCTCACGCATGCTGGGATATTTGGTCTCATTAACGCCGAGAAGCTTTCTAAAAGTATCTAATTGAATAATTTTGCTCTTCTGTAAATTTACAAAACGAGTACTGTTTTCATAGAGCGAGTGTCCGTATTTTGATTCAAATTGTGCCTGTATATCAATATCGATGGTGCCATAAATTGGTGGATTTCCAGCCAGGTCAAGCATGAATTTATGGAAAGAAAAATTAAATTCCCCATTTTGATAAAATGTTGGTGACCCATGAAGAATACGGAGGTTTAAGAATGAAATGTCGGTTGGCGCCTTGTCTTTTAATAGATTCCATTCGATTTTTAGAGAGGCTAAGCCATCTATTGCCTCTTTTAAATATTGCGTATTATTGCTGTTGAAATTAACCGCTTTCGCTAATTTTGAAAAAGGCATAAGGCACTCTACAGCAACTGAACCCTGGTTTCTGTCATCATTTTTAGTGTGGATTGCCTCATATAAGAGAACATTAACGATTTTTCTTTGCAACGCACTCATCATTGAGTATGCATGGATAATCGCGACATGTTTTCTTAATGCTTTTTCAGCTAACATTACCTATTCCATCTGGTTAACATTGCTCATGTCTTTCTCATGAGTCGGCTTAAAATTGCTGCACGTATGACTGCTGCTTGTGGGCCTCTAATATCTGGATAGGCCTTTACAACTTCATTACGCATTTCTGCAAATATGCAGCGTTGATCAAACGTCATGTATATTTTGTCAAAAACAAAATCTTCGTTATTTCCTTCTGCGTTAGATACCCGCTCCTTATAATCTGAGTTTTCTTTTAGCGTTAAAATTGCCTCATTAACCCAGATGCTTTTCTTTTTTAAATTATATTTTTCTGAATTAATAAGCGTTTCTCTTAATTGTTCCTTTATCGCCTTATTTATGGTGAAGGTAATAATTTTTTTATCTTCATTGTTATCACTTAACTTCAGCTTATTCATCGCTTTTCTTAAGCTCCCTGGTCAAGTAATAGCATGATTTTTTTAAACCCCTTCTCTGCAGAGTCTGTATTATTCCATTGAGACTTTTCATATATAGCGTGAATCTGCTTTACTGTTACTGACTCTAAAACATTACTGGAAACCAACGCATCTACAATTAGCTTAACAACGGTTGGCTTGACTCTCCCTAAGCTCACATTGGTTTTCTTTCTACCCCTATTTTCTTTTTTCTTTTTATCACCAATTTCTAGCTCTTTTTTTAATTTAGAAATAGCCTCAAAAGATAGTCCTGAGATTGCCGCATTTAAAAGTTCGCGCTGCTGTTCTTGATTTTTTACTGAACAAATCAGTTCTATTAATTTTATGTTTTCTAGTTTGCCTTGTGCAATGGCTTCTTTAATCTCTGGTTTGCTTTCTAAAATTAAAATGTATCGCCTAGCCTGAGTGATTGAAATGCCAGTAATCTCACCTAGCAATTTTGCTGTGATTTTCTCATCTCCCGCACCATTTTCTGCGCGATACGCCTTAAGAATGGCTTCCAAACTTGCTACGCGCTCTGAGAGACAAAGATCAGAGCGTTCATTATTTTCTATCCACTGCAATACACGCAGTTTAGTTCCTACAGGTCTTTGACTTGCAATTCTGGCAATAATTTCGTTTTTTCCTGCAATAGCAGATGCTAACGTTCTTCTTTCGCCGGCAATTAGTCGGCATTTGTTACCGAAGCGATAGACAAAGATAGGATTAATTAATTGGTCATCTTTAATGGTTTTTGCTAATGACTCTAGGGACTTCCAATCTTGTTTTTTTCTATCATAATCAGGATCGGTTTTATTAATACCATTCATTGCATCAGCTAGCGTTAATACTAATTCTCGATTATTCTCTGGGTCCAACTCCACCTTATCAAGTGGTAGAACTTCAATCGCAAGTTCTCCCGCATAATTATTCGCAATTTCACGCGTTCTATTAATCGCATCCTTTGTTGCTGTGCTCTTAGTGCTATCTAATTTGAATTTACTGACCATGAGCTATTTCCTCTTCTTCATAGGCTTTATTGAAAGTATTTTCGAAAACTCGTTCAAAAACGTGCGAGCACCATTTTTCGCTCTCTTCTCTTGCCGGGTTTGATGGAGGTAAATTAAAAACACAATTTGGTTTTGCATCATCAACAACGAGTTCCGCATAAATTGTTCTAAGTGCAATGGGTGGTAATAACCACGTCTCAGAACCTTCAATTGTACGAAGATCATTAAGAAATTTATTATGAACTGCTGTACGTCTTACTTGATTAGGTAAAATCCCTGCAATTTGGATTGAATCATCTTTTGGTCTTCTCAGTTGTTCCTGGGAAATGGCTTCAATCATTCCAATTGTTCCATTAATTCCATATTGCTCTAATTCAGTTGGCAATAATCCATGTGTTGCAGCTCTTAAACCAGCCATCGTTAAAGGGCCAAATTGAGGATTAGTGTCAATGATAATAAACTCATAATCACTGTGTGTTGATAACAGTGTCGTGAATTCTTTCAGTCGGTTAATTACCTTTTCTTTAACATCAACTTTTAAAACACGTTGAGCATCTTCGAGTAAAGATGCAAATGAAGGAAAACATTGAAGGTTTTTAACCCATGTTGGATAAGGATAAATTGGTCTACCCAAAAAAATATCTGCAATACTGCTTATTCCATCCCAGTGCGGATCATCTTCAGGTAAATTCTTAGGATCCCATTCAGGATGAGGCTGTGGCATATACCCCGTAGGATGAGCAGGATCTCTTGTCATTGGGATCAAACTGGAGGATGAGTTTCCTTGCGGATCGAGATCAATGAATGCACCCTTCATGTTTTTACATTCTGAAAAATATTGAGCGAGGGTAAGTGCGATAGTCGACTTCCCTATCCCTCCCTTATTTCCAGCGGTTGTTATTACTTTCATTCCATTCTCCAAAAGGATATCTTGTACTATGACCCTTAGGATAGCCATAATCAAACTGTTTTGCAAGCGGTCTCTTGTACTATTA
>JAJFJO010000223.1 GCA_021774015.1 Gammaproteobacteria bacterium | reverse complement strand
GATTGTCGATGCGGTTAAAGAAGCCGGCGCTAAACTGGTTCTAGTCGGTGACCACTCACAACTGCAACCCATTGGTCCTGGCGCGCCTTTTCGCGCTATTGTTGAGCAGATTGGGTTTGCAGAACTCAATCAGATTCAGCGACAAGAAGCGCCGGGTGATTGTGCAGCCAGTTTGCTACTGTCTCGCGGTTCTATTGGCTCAGCGATCGATTACTATGCAGCGCAACAACGCATTCATTTAGTTACAAATGAGCACGAAAATGAGGATGATGACGACGGTGGTAATGGTACGGTCGACACTTCTCTTGCGATCAAACGTTTAGTGACTGATTGGACTCACAACATTACCACCACCAACCTTCAAGAGCGATTGATACTAGCTCACCGTAATATGGATGTCACCGAGCTTAACACCGTTGCTCGGCAAGCGATGCGAGAACAAGGTCTTTTAGGTAAAAAATCTGAGTTAGTTAGCACGGTTAATGGCCCATTAGAATTATCATCAGGCGATCGCCTGTTGTTTTTACGCAACAGTAAAGAATTAGGCATTAGTAATGGTGAGTTTGCAACCGTCACTAAGATCGATGGCAATAACATTACGGTTAAGCTGGGTAAAAAGCAGGATCGTCAAATACGCTTTTCTACCAATGACTACCAAGATTTTAATTATGGCTATGCTGCCACCGTTCATAAATCACAAGGAACGACATTTGATCACACGTATGTGTATGTGGGTGGTCGAGCATGGAATCGATTTTTAAGCTACGTTGCCATGACACGTCACCGTAAAACGCTTAATGTGTATGCAGATCAATCTCAGTTTGAGGGTATAGATGCTTTAAAATCGACATTGTCACGCGCCACATTTAAAGACTCTGTTTTAGATTGGCCCGTGTCGTATGCCATTCGGCGCGGTTTTAATCCTGAAGGTATTTTGGGTCGGTTTATTGATACGGTAGTTGGAATTAAGCAGGCTATTTATGATAAATGGCTGTTTGTGGTGAACTATGAGGCGTTTAGCGCTAAAAAAGCACATCAAAAATTATTACACTCCAAAGCAGAGCAACGCCAATTGGCGACTAAAGTTGCTTTGTTTGTGGATCTGCGTAATGGTTTAAGTGCGCAGGCACAGCTCATGCGTCAAGATCTTAAACCCCATGAGGCTTTTTATCAACATCATGATTATGATTCCTTTTATCAACATTCCCTGCTGCGAAATCGTTTAGGTTATGAGTTATTGCAAGACTATGCTCTTTTTGAGAAAGCCCTGCAATTAAATCGTGTGACATGCCCTGCCTTAGAAAAAGTTGCATTACATCATAAACGTTTCATGCAAGCCAGCGCTTATGTCGACAATTATCAACAAGGAAAAGCTGTTCATTGCTATCGATTAGCTAAAACCATTCAAGCAGAACGCTCTTACCATCACTCTCATATTGCTTATCTTGCCCAGAAAAATGAACTTCCCATTAAAGAGGTTCTTAATCAAATTTTGTCTGATGCCACTCACTTTGATCGTCTGCAGTATGCAAAAGAACTATCTGCTGAAGAAAAAACGCAACTGCGTATTCCCGAACGATATATGCATGTCAATCAAGAGATTAAATCGCTATTATCACAAGCGTATGCGCTAGGTGGTTTTGATACACTCTCTGATCGAAAAATCACACAATTGAGGCAGCTTAAAACCCTGTCTGATCAAATCGCTCATACACTGGTAAGCAATCCAGAACGCTATGCTCATGGTCTACATTTTTATGATATTGATGAAGATAAGCTAAGTGATGGTTATGAGCGTCATATATCACGCGCTAAAGTGAAACAGTTAGGCAGTACCTCCTTATCTATCTCTATGCGAGATGCGTTGTGTTCAGAATTATTATCGGATCGACGGTATTATCCTTTGATTGTAGAAGAGTCTTTAGACTGGAAGCAATTAGGCCAGCGTCGTGATGTTCATGAACATCGAACCGCACTAAAAACATTATCGATAGACCAGCGCCATTATTATCGATGTGTTCAGGATTATCAGCGGGCACGTATTGATGCAGGGATTGCGTGGTCAACGTTATATAAAGACAAAGAAGATCAACACACCATCGTTCAAACACGTTGGCAGTTTGCTATTCATTTGTCACGTACTCGTGATCGCTTGGCGCATGATATAGTGACTCACAGTGAATTGTGTATGCCATTCATCACACCCACACGCCTTAAGTTAGCGGATATCGAAAAGCATGCGCATCGCTACAATGAACATTTAATGAAACAAGGAGCACCGTTTGCTTCTCGTGCTTCCCAACGACATTCACAACAAGCCCACTCAAAAATATCGGCTAAACAATCAAAGCAGTCTCGCCCTTCTTCTAACCGATTAGATTATGCCGCTATTAATGAGGCACTTATTCTTTTGGGTGAGGATTTTTACACGCGTGTGCTGGGTGATGACTGTAAACGGTTAGGCAATCATTTACGGTTTGGACGCAAAGGAAGTTTAACAGTAACCCTTTCTGGTGCTCATGCAGGTAGCTGGCATTCGTTTGAAATGGATGAAGGCGGTGGCCCTGTTCAATTGTTGATGAATCCTACGTATGGCTGGGGATTATCTTTCAAAGAAGCACTTAAAGAAGGGGCTCGCTTAGCGGGTTTATCGTTGGAGCAATCTACTCTGCTTACCAAGCCACCACGATCACTATCACGGCCTTCTATTAAATCTGATGACACATCAGAAAAAATAGCTCGAGCTCATTACTATTACCACAGCGCAGAACCTATTGCTGGTACTTTGGGTGAACGCTACTTGCGGGAGCATCGCCATATTGCAGAGAGCTCAATAGAGGCATTTCGTTTTCATCCAAAAATACGTGATGACCATACCGATAAAAACGGTCGTCAAGTCATTCGATATTTCCCCGGGATTGTTGTTGGTGCACAAAACCGTGATGGTGACATCACGGCAGTTCAAACGATACTACTGAATCCAAAAACAAGCAAAAAAGTGGATAAAGATTCTGTGGGCGCAGTTAAACGCACGCGAGGTAATTTAAAAGGCAGTGCTGTGCTGATTAATGCGGGCAAAAGCAACAAGGTTATTATTGCTGAGGGTCCTGAGACAGCCGCCTCCTTAATACAAGCAGAACCAGATGCCAATATTTATGTCACGCTAGGTAATATTAAAAATGCCGCAGAGCTTGGCTGGCTCGCTGAAAAGCATCATACGGATACCTTTTATTTTGCCGCGGATAATGATGACGCAGGTGCTAACAACATTAAAGCCCTCAATGAAGTTGCACAGATACTAAAAGACAAACATAACATTACATCACGCATGTCCATCCCCGCCCTATCCAATTTCGAAAAATGTGATTTTAACGATGTTTTACAGAAAAAAGGCATTGAAGAAGTTAAAAAACAATTGTCTCAAGATAAACCGATTTTGATTAAACTACCTGACAAACGGCAAGTGCTTGCACCAAAAGATATTCATGATCGTCTGCACAAAAATATCGATGAGTGGGAGCGACTTAAAGCCATTAAATCACCATTCATTGATCGCTTATTGATTGCAAAGGAGCGTCTTGATAAGGCAAGTAAACCATTACACATCGATATCCAAACACGTGGTTATGAGCAGGTTGTTAAGTCACTCTACCATGATGAAAAAACTTTTAAGCAAGTCAAAGACGTGGCACCTAAGCTTGCCAAGTCTTTCACTGAAATCAGCAAGCCGCCCAAGGAGGTATCCATTGATTGGTTGTCCCGTAAATATGATCTCGAGTTCGAAAATTTACGCCAGTCTAAAGATGAGAAAATTCAATATCTAATCGAGTTTCGTGACATGCTTAAAGATCCAGAATACAGCCAACATACCACTCGATTAACAGAACGATTAGAATCGATCTCAATGGATATTATTGAGTCACCACTTCACAGAGCACCTTTAAAAACAGTAGCACCTCAATTATTTTCAAAAATGTCATCTTTCGTCAAGCACAAAATACATGAACGCGAAAAAGGGCGTGACTTTTAATAAAACAGGTGGTTCTTTAATAACCGGGCCCTACACTCAAGTTGCAAATATAGCCACACTCTCTTTTAAAAATCATTTTCTTAACATCGCGTCCAGTATGTCCCAATTTCAAAATACATTTTTTTAGCAGTTTATAATTCCAATAAATAAAACATAAATCATTTTAGGCACTGAAATTTGACTCAACAATATAATCTATCCTGGCACCGTGGTTTGGACTGGATTTTGACAGAACCTCGTTAATTGACCCATATCCAAATTAACGCTTGCTTTCTTCATCAGAATTGTAACAGGTAGGAAATGCTGGGTTATATAAACTAGAATTGCTGATAACAGCTGGTTTTGTGATAAGGTTTCCACTGCCGTTATACCATCGCACAGCTCCGCTGTTAGTAAAATTTTCCCAAGGCTCTTTAATACCATCGTCAATAAGTGTTCTATGTGTTTTTCCAGACCATGTTGTAGTCATGTAACCACCCACAGCAATATTCCTATAACCAAAACGTGCTAACCATATAGCCAAGTTTCGGGCTAATAAAGTTCCACCATGACAAGCCAACAATCGAATTTTAATATGAGTTTTTGGTAAATACGGTTGAAGAACCATTGCAAGCTTTACACCAGTATACGTTTCTGTCGCATTACTAAATGCATTGGCAAGAATATCTACGTTTTTTCCACTATGCCCATCTATTAATAATGTTGATGTATCCTCGATATGAGCAATATCTCTTATATTCTTTATAATGGTACACGTTTCTTTTGGGACATAACGATCTCGACTACTATCGGTGATTTTTATTGGTTTTGAAAAAGGGTCAAGGTAATACTGCTGCCTATGCTTTTTATTTAATTCTTTTCGCATTTTGTGCCTCCTTAAGATATTGTGACAGTATATTCCATTACCTTCTCTATCAATTTGTGACTTGATATGAAAGCCCCACATGTAGAGAAAAATTTTAATAACATCGTACTATTTGCAAGACGAATTTTCACTAAAACAATTGATTATTCTCGAGTTGGTGATTTAAATCCGTGCTATCACCTCCTTTAATTCAGGTGGGATTCATATAGAACCCAACATAAGATCAACAATTATATATCCACCTTAGTCGTAGTTATATTACTGCAATTGATAGGTAATGTAACCCCCATTCAGAAGTGATGCTTCCTTTATAGTGACAAGCCTCAGAGTTTTTTGTCATACAGTTACTATCAAACCTCTACAAAAAGTGCACATTAAAAGCCTCGATGTGTTAATGCTTTTGGAGGTTCTGGCGCTTGAAGTTTTTAGGAAATCAACTCGAACCCGGGATATT
>JAJFJO010000222.1 GCA_021774015.1 Gammaproteobacteria bacterium | reverse complement strand
AACAGGTACCTGAACTTTTTAGGTTGTTGCCTGCAGCTGATAATCACTCTAGTGTGTTGCAAGCAATTCGAACGGCGTATCCATATTGTCACCATGATGATAAAGAAGATCTCATAAACGAATTACACAAACACAGTTACTTAAGAAAGAGTGGTAGTAGTAGTGATGACTTGATTGTGTTTGATGATATATCTACCTGCTATTTAGAATTATTACTCTATGATACTTTTAGCAAATCATTCTCAATCAAAACAGATATTCTTTCTATAAGTGAGTTTTTAATATATGTAAGCTATCGTGACGACTGGTTGTTAGTGAATTGCTCTATTAGTACAGCTTCACAGGGCACTTTAGCACGGCGTTCTACCTTATCAATGGGTCATCATGCTGTTAATGTTGCATTAACAGCGGATAATGATAAGCTGATAGCATTACTCAAATTGTATTTTTTAGTGCAACAGCCTAAAAATCATAATGAACACACTGCTTACTTGGCAGAAGCATTGGAGCGTTTATTTCCAAACACAGATCAAACTTATTCATCAACACGATTAAAAGGAGAATCACCCATGGTACCAGCAGGGCAGAAACATAAAGCTAATGATGATAACAAAGAGGTTCAGGGTGGTGACTCTGCAGCAGGAGCAGCGGCAGCAGGTGGGGCAGTAGGAAGCGCTGCTGTAGCAAGACGATCATCTAGCAGCATTGATTTTTATAACGGTAATTTTGCTTCTAGAAGCACTGACTTTGAAGATGCTGCACTGCAAGTGGTCGCATTAAAATTGCATGCTCGTGATGAAAGTGTGTTAATGGATTTAAAAAGCCTTGATACTGCTGCTTTGAGCGCTGTAGATAGCCATGGCCAACAATTGGTTCATCATGTAGCTGCTGCTGGTCAACTAGAGGCTTTAGAATGGCTGGCTGCTCAAGACGGTTTGCATTTAGCGGTAAATAAACAGGGCCTACAGCCTGTTCACATTGCAATGGCAGCAAATCAGCCTGACTTAGTTCCATTTTTTGGGGATGCAGGTGTTTTGAATGAGTTGGTGTCATTAGAGGTGCCTCTTCTTTCACAAAAGACAACAAAGATACAGCAGAGTATAACGCTTCAAGCTACTCCCTTTCATTTTGCAATTGCAGCAGGCTGTGTGAATGCAACTCGAGCATTAATTAAAACGCAACCGACAGATCTATCCATTGCTATCACAGGTTATGGCAATGTATTGCATTTAGCAGTCAAGCAGGATCAAGCACCTATTTTACGAGATTTATTACAGAATGTAGCTAATATTGATACGTTGCTCACTGAAAAAACTCAGGATGGTGGTTTTGATGTATTAAATTATGCTGCGAGACTAGATCGAGTGATGTGTATGGTGGTGTTAACAGAGTATGTACAATTGCATCGACACGAACAATTGGCCGGTGCAAAAGCTACTTCGATCGACCAAGATTTTTTATTGGAAAGCTTGTGTACGGCTGTTGATTATGGCGCTAAGGATACAATGCGGTATTTATTAGCGATGGGTATTAGCCCTACAGAGACATTAATAAAATCCGGTTCAGACTACAATGGTAAATCGGCATGGACAATAGCACAGTCTAAAACAAAAAAAACAGCAAAAGTGGCAACAGCGACTGACCCCGATGCAAAGCAAAAATTGACTCAGTGTCAAACCATCGAGCGTCTTATTACCGCTGAGGTAAAGCGGCAAAAGGCGGGAAAAAACAAGCACCCTAATCTACAGCATAGCCCATTGGATAATTTGGTGTTGCAAGGTGGTGGTGTGAAAGGGATTGCTTATGTGGGCGCATTGAAAGCGTTGAATTTCAGATTGAATCAGCGTGCTGAGCTTTATAGAGGTACAACTCAAGCAGCTGTCTATGGCTTTAATCATATCAAACGCGTAGCGGGTGCTTCTGCAGGAGCAATTACCGCACTATTGATTGCCATTGGGTATCGTGTAGATGAAATTGAACACATTCAACGTACTGAAGATTTTAAGGCGTATGTAGAGGGGCTGGATATCCACAAGCTCAACGAGGGAGGTTGGTTGGATAAGCTCCAAGCGATCGCAACCCATACGGGAGTGTCACTTGAAAAACGTCACCCGCTTAAAACGTTGGAGAATTTATTAGATTTAGATGGGTTGAGTTCAGGGAATTTTTTGCGTAACCGTTTTGGTGAATTGATTTGCGATAAGCTACAGCAGCTTGCTGGTAATGATACTTATACGTATCAATCCCAGATACAAAAGATATTGAAGGGCATCAATCCAGCACACTTGACCTTTAAAGAGTTAAAGCAACTAGTAGAGATGGATTCGGATACTTTTAAACATTTACATGTGTTTGCTACTAAATTATTACCAACAGTGGGAGAAGAGCAGTGTATTGAACACATCAGCTCAGAACATGATAAATGGAAGGACGTATTGGTTATTGATGCTGTTCGTGCTTCGATGTCGTTTCCTGGTGTGTTTGTACCATATCAATTAAGACGTATTGATGCTGAAGGTAAACTGCAACTGTTTAGTGATACCCGATACGTGGATGGTGGAGTTCTTAAAAACTTCCCAATCGAGGCGTTTGATAGTTTTGCGTACCTACTGTCTTTAGCGCCAGGGGATGCAGACGCATTACTACAACCCAATCCAAGAACGTTAGGAATGCGTTTAATTGCAGAAGATGCAGGCACAGAAGCTGTAGGAGGGGGGGCAGCCGCTGCTGCTGCCGCTGGTATAGATGAACCTCAAGGAGTACGGCAACGACTTGTGGCGTCAATTGGCTCACTTAAATCTAAATTGGTAGCTAAAGCAACTAAGCCCGTGACAGATGCCATTAAAGATGAGGCAACACGCTTATTAAATTCCGAGGCGGTGCAGTTGGCATTACAATTCATGAACTATTATATGGATGCTGAAAGCCATATTGCAGATTGGCAACATACACGAGATGGACGTACGGTTGAGATTGGTAATGCAGGTATTCCTACGACAAAGTTTGATTTAAGCGATGATGAAAAACAATGTTTAATGCAACGAGGTGTTGAAGGTGTCATTCGGTATTTTAGTGTGGATGAAGCTGACTATCAGAAGCAATTAAAAATGTATCAAACGGCAAAAGAAAGCTCAGCTGAAGCTTTGAGTAGTATTGGTGCATTACCTGCACCTCAAAATTCAGGTGGTGCTGCTGGGGCAGCGGCAGCCGGCGCAGCGAGGCTAGAACAATTGGGAAAGTAGTAAGCTCAGGAGCTTACTTCTCCGGGCCGTTTGTAAGCAACGTGGGTGGTTCTTGCTCATTAGTAGGCAATGATGATGTGATAGATACTGCTTTTAGTAATTTATTAGCAACATATGCTGAACAGGTACCAAAACCTGCATTCAATGTGTTTTTATTGAGAAAAAAGCATACTATGCTTGAAAATAATAAAGCAAATTGTAGGAATTTTGATTTTAGAAATCAGAAAACCTTATTTAGAGCTGTTTTTTCTGATGGTGAATATTCTGGAGCTAATTTTAGTTCAGTGGACTTAACTGAAAGTTTATTTAATGACTCTAATTGTGAAAAAACCGTATTTAGGAGTGCTGATCTCTCAAAGGTTAAATTTAAGAGAGCAATTTTAGAGCAAGCAGAGCTTCATGGAGTGATAGGCTTAAGTGCAAAACAATTATCGTGTGCTATTTTTCGTAATGTTTCTGTTGATTCAGATGATAAAAAAACACAACATATTATCCTTAAAGCAACAAAGTATAAATTGAGAGACCGGATGAAAAATTTCCTTAAGCTTAAACCAAGAGGGATTGGATAGTGTTGGTGGACTAACATATTAATTGAATCAGGAAAAAATAAATTTTGTTTTCTATAAGTATTAGTATTACATTCTAATGAGATGTATTTCACAATTAATAGTGAGATTAATATGAGAAATTTAAATTGTATTGATGAAGTGTTATCAAGGGAACTAGATAAAGAGGTTGGAAGTGATTCAGATGAAGAAAGTCTATCTGATAGTGTATTAGACGAGGAACTGAATACCCTACGCAGAAATATTTTCCAAAAAATGGGTGCACAAGGTCTTAATGAAATTGTTTTAAGTCGTATTATAGATTGGTACCTAGAGCACCCTGATGAAGAGAGTTATCCACCTGAATTACTTGAAGGATCAGCAACAACACCGGTATTAAAGTCAGGCACCTATGGAATTTCAAGGAGTGGACACTTTTCACTGACAATTGCTGATTTTGTAAGTTTTGTTGCTGAGAAGGCTGGCCCAATGAGAGGCAAAGATTCTAAGCAATTTTCTAATCAACATACAGTTTACAAAGTTTCATTAAGAAACACAGAAGGTCATTTAGAGAAAGATGCATTACAGGAATATAGATCAAATCGAGAAAACGGTAGTGAAACTGATAATCCAGACGAAAGTTTTCCTGGAGATGGCGAGTATGAGTGGGTAAGTGAGGTTAAAATACAGCAAGATAAATATTTAGATATATTGGCTCGAAATTCTTACTGGCGTATTCGATATACAGAAGGTGCTTCAGATCGAGCATGGATGGAAAAAAAAGACCAGAATTATTTAGAAAGATTGGGATATGAAATTTTTGTCCAAGGCAGAGATGCTAGCAAGACGGCCCTTACTAAAGAAATACCCTTATCGCATTTATTACGAGAATTTGATGTGCCTGGTGATGGCAGCTGCTTGTTTTATGCAGTAGTGTTTAGTGTGCTATTGCCGGTGCTTAAAGATGATGCTATTTTTAATAAGCGTTATATCCAGCTATTTGGAGCCAGCCATCAACTAGGTTTAGAAGACTTTAAGCAAGAACTATTAAAGTACAAAGGCCAACCTGAATTTTTTGTGGGATTAAAAGAGCGAGCACCGCAGTTCGAAGTGTTGGTGGATATTGCCTTTCGCCAGAATGTGGTGCGTTTTATGCAAGTGCATAAAGCGGATTTTTTGGGATTTTTTTCAGAGGGAGCTGATAGTTTTGAAGC
>JAJFJO010000221.1 GCA_021774015.1 Gammaproteobacteria bacterium | reverse complement strand
AATAAAAGAATTAACGCAAGAAATAGCGCTGCTTGCCTTGTCTCGAGTAGGCTTTTTTAAAGTTGCAGAATTCCATGGTGGTACAGCATTGAGAATACTGTATAAGTTGCCTAGATTTTCCGAAGATTTAGATTTTGCGCTTATAAAACCTGATGTTTCTTTTGATTTTACTTATTATTTGGATAGGTTGACAGAAGAATTCTCTGGGTTTGGTTATGCGGTTGAAATAAAAAATCGTTCTCAAGTTAATAAGACGATTAAAAAAGCTTTCCTCAAAGATAATTCTATTGGGAAGCTGCTTACTTTAACGTATCCTATGCATGATAAAAATACACGAAAAATACGTATTAAATTAGAGATTGATTCGAACCCACCTGAGGGTGCTACTACTGAAATTAAGTACCTTGATTTTCCGTTAGCCTACAGCGTGTTGGCAAAGGATATGCCAAGTTCATTTGCTGGAAAAACACACGCTTTACTTTGTCGTGATTATGTTAAAGGTCGAGATTGGTATGATTTCCTGTGGTATGTTGCTAGGAAGTCAGATGTTAATTTTAAATTATTAGAGAATGCAATCTATCAAGATGGGCCTTGGGCTGGGCAGGAGCTGGCTATAGATAAAAACTGGTTGCTTGCTAGTTTAGAAAGCAAAATAAAGTCAATTGATTGGGGTAAAGCAACGTCAGATGTATCACGTTTTATTAAGCCGATTGAGCAACAAAGTTTAGAGCTCTGGTCGAGTGGCTATTTTCTTGCTAAGTTAGAACAGTTTTCTGAATACTGCAGCTCATCTTAATTTGAAACCTAAGCGCGGTAGCGATAGCTAATACGCTTAGGTTTCTGAAAACAGTGGCTAAGTTTAATTGGGTTGAGCTGACATGGCTCATAAGTTATGTCAAACTGTGGCCATTCGAAATGGATTAGTAGCATGCTAAAATTTCTGCCCAAAGTGCCACCGACATATCGCTTGCCATTGGCGGTTGCACTGTTGCTGCACCTTGCAATATTGATGGCCATGTTATTGGGCCAGGAGAAGCCAGGCCTCAATCTCGCCCAATCAGCTCAGCCTAATATTATCAAGGCAGTGGCGGTTAGCGCGACTCAAGTGCAACAGCAACTAGCCAGCATAAAACAAAAAAACATTAAAAAACAAAAGGTTATTCTTGATCGTCAGCGTCGAGTTAAGGCAAGGGTGGCGGCTAAGAAGAGAGCGCGTATTCGCCAACAACAGCGTTTGGTGCGGCTAAAAAAAGTAGCAGCGTTGAAAAAAAAACGAGCGCGAGCACGTCGCCGCAAGCGGTGGCTGCAAAAACAGCGTAAAGCGAAGATGCTAGCGGCTAAACGCAAGGCTGTGCAGCAGCAGAAAAAGCAACGTCAGGCTATGCGTAAGCGTCAGCAGCAATTGCAACAGAAATTGATGCAACAACAGCTTGCTACAGAGCGGCAGCGGATTAAACAGGCTCAAGCGAGGAATATTTCTGGTATCGTGAGTCAATATAAGTCGCAGATACTCAACAGTATTGGCCAGAATTGGCTGGTGCCAGGTGGTGTGAGCAAGAATATGCAGGCACTATTTGTTGTTCATTTAGCACCTGGGGGTGTGGTATTAAGTGTTAAATTGGTGCGTTCGAGTGGTAATGCAGCGCTGGATCAGTCCGCACAGGTGGCCATTTATAAGTCATCGCCATTACCTGTGCCACAAGACCCTACAGCATTTGACAAGTTCCGCGTCCTCCGTTTAACTGTATCACCTAAAGACGTTTTAAATGGGTGAGGTAACCGTCATGCGAGTGTGTAAAATCATAGTGTTTGTTGTGTTAAGTATGCTGATGCTGACGCGCGTGTATGCGGCGCTAGACCTTGAGCTGACCCAAGGCGTTAGTGGTGCGATGCCGGTGGTGTTGATCCCGTTTATTGGGGGGCAACAGGCGATTGCACCAGGAAAAACGACAGTGTCAGCGGTTATTAAAAACGATTTGCAAAACAGTGGGCAGTTTCTGGTGAAGACTCCTGGTTTGTTGACGCAGCGTCCGGGCAATGCCGCCGGAGTAAATATTAAGTATTGGCGCAAACAAAAAGTGAATGATGTGATCGTTGGGTCGATAAAATCAATTGGAGGTAGGCGCTACCAAGTGAATGTTCAAATGGTCGGTTTGTTTAACGCTTCCGGCACTAACGCTAGCAGCACTAATAATTCAGTAGTGCTGAACCAATCGTTCACAGTACCTCAAGCGGGTTTGCGTCGTTTAGCGCATTATATTAGTGACGCGATTTATCAAAAGCTCACCGGTGTGCGTGGTATTTTCAATACGAAAATTGCGTACGTGTTAGTCCAACGTTTTCCAAAACAAGCGCCAAAATATACGCTAGAAGTAGCGGATGCCGATGGATTTAATCCGCAGGCTTTATTGGTATCAAGGCAGCCAATTATGTCACCAGCCTGGTCTCCTGATGGAAAGCAGTTGGCCTATGTGTCTTTCGAGGGTGGTAGCTCAGCGATTTATGTGCAAAATTTAGCAACGGGTAAGCGTCGTGCGGTGAGTCAATATCCAGGCATTAATGGCGCGCCAGCTTTTTCACCGAACGGTAAGCAATTAGCGTTGGTGTTAACGCGTACGGGCAACCCGAAAATATACGTGATGAATTTGAGTGGAGATCGTTTGCAAGCGATCACTCGCGGCTATGCAATTGATACTGAGCCTAGCTGGGCGCCAGATGGTAAGTCCTTATTATTTACGTCTAATCGTGGTGGCAAGCCGCAAATCTATCAATATACTTTTGATAGTAGGCAGGTGCAGCGACTCACATTTGGTGGTAATTATAATGCGCGTGCATCTTATATGCCGAATGCTCAAGGTATTGTGATGATGCATCGAGAAAGCAATATGTTTAGTATAGCGAAACAGAATTTACAAACGGGTCGAGTGCAGGTGTTGGTACAAACGGGAGATGATGAATCTCCGAGCCTCTCTCCGAATGGGAAGATGGTTATATATGCGACGAACTATGGTGGGCGTGGTGTATTAGCTATGGTGTCTATCAATGGACGGATTAAATTAAGAATTCCGTCGGGGCAAGGAAGCGTGCAAGAACCTGCATGGTCGCCGTTTATTGCTTCGTAATTTAATATAAAGGAGAAAAAAATGAAACAATCAAAATGGATAACACTCACTATTGCGGCAGCAAGTGTGTTGGCACTGAGCGCTTGTAGCAAAAAAGGCCCAGGCACAGCTAATAATATGGCCGCACCTAACGCGCAATCAATGGCTGCTAGTGCGGGCAATGCTTCAAATGGTGCGCAAACGTATGGCGTTAAACCGGTTACCAGTTTTCAAACCACGGCTTCAGGTTCACGCATTAATCCTATGCAGGCGCCAGCCAATCAATCGTATTATTTCACTTTTGATTCCAGTAAAATGCGTCCGCAAGATGTGGCAGCAATGAAACTCCAGGCCAACTTTTTAATTGCGCATCCTAATGCTCAGATTAAATTAGCCGGCAATACAGATAATCGTGGTAGCCGCGAGTATAACATTGCGTTAGGCTGGCGCCGTGATCAAACTGTAGCGCGCTATATGGAGCAAATGGGTGTGAAGCCAAGCCAGATCCAAATGGTTAGTTATGGTAAAGAACGCCCGATTGCCTATGGCAATAATGAAAAAGCGTGGACGCTTAATCGTCGTGTCGATTTAAACTATAAGGTTTACTAATAATGTTAAATAATCGTTTGTTACAATTAGGGTTGATGAGTGCAGTATTGTTATCGATGCCGCTTGCTTATGCGCAACAGGTACAGAAGCAAGAGTTAGCACCTGTGGTGGATATCTCTCAAAATCAAGTGGGGGGTGAAGCTATTGTGCCGGCGCCGTCGGGAACTAATACGGTTAATGGTGCAGCTCCAACAGCATCTATTGCAGTGGATAGTAATGCTGCGCAGCCTGCTGCTACCAGCTCTGCTGCCAATCAAAATTCAAGCCAAGCATCAAATAACCAAGCAAATCCTGGTGTGATACAACCTGCGCTATCAGCAGCACAATCGACATCACTAACCACAGACCAACGCGTTGCTCGTTTGAATCAGCAAATGGCAAATTTAACACGTATGAATATGCCGCAACAAATTGCTGATTTACAGCAGCAAATGCAGCAAATTCAAGGTCAGTTACAAGTGCAAGCGCACGACTTGAAACTATTAAATAACCAGCAGCGTAGCTTTTATAAGGATCTGGATCAACGCATTACGCAGCTAAAAAACTTAACGTCGGGTAGCGACAGTGGCACGGCTAGTGATGCAAGTTCAAGTAGTAAAGCTAGTGCAGCTACAGATACAAGCAGCATTCAGTTAAAAGACTCTCATGTGTATGAAGCGGCATTTAAACTGCTAACTAAAAAACAGTATGATAAAGCAAAAAGCGCATTTAAAAATTATTTAAATGATTATCCGAACGGTCAATTTTTGGCGAATGCACATTATTGGTTGGGTGAAATTGCGTTGTTGCAAAAAAACTACAAGCAATCTATTCGTCAATTTAATACAGTAATTAATGCGTATCCTAAGTCTGCTAAAATAGCTGATGCCAAGTTAAAAGTGGCAATGGTGCATGTGCAGCAGGGCAAGGTATCGCAAGCGCGTGCTGAATTTATACGGATTAAGAAAAAACATCCGGGATCAACAGCGGCACAGTTAGCAAGCATACAGTTGCAGCAGCTTAATATTAAAAAATAACCCATAGTATGTTGTGGGGCAATAAAGTGATGATGTGGGTTAGTGGACAAATTACGTATTACCGAAATATTTTACTCTTTGCAAGGAGAAGCAAAAACGGTGGGAATTCCCACCGTTTTTGTTCGTCTCACCGGTTGCCCGTTGCGTTGTGGTTACTGCGATTCCGCTTATGCATTTAAAGGCGGCGAGCTGCGTTCTATAAAAGATATCATTTTATGAGATGGTCTAATGAGTAAGCAATCAAAAATTGAAAAAAAATTAGTGCATTATATTGGTAAGGCGATCGCAGATTATAAGATGATAGAGAAAGGCGACCGTGTGATGCTGTGTTTGTCGGGTGGTAAAGATTCTTTCACCTTGCTCAGTTGTTTAAATCACATTCGCATAGAATCACATTATCGATTTGAACTGTTTTCTTACACGCTAGATCAATCGCAACCCGGATGGGATGATAGTCGCTTGCGTGAATGGTTGGAGACACGAAAAATTCCTTATGAGATTGAGACTCGTGATACATATTCGGTAGTGAAAGAAAAAGTTCCTGAAGGTAAGACGTATTGCTCATTATGTTCACGTTTGCGTCGTGGTAATATTTATCGGTATGCTGAGGATAATGGTTTTGATAAAATTGCATTAGGTCATCACCGGGATGATTTGATTCAAACATTGCTAATGTCAATCTTATACAATGGCCAAATACGTTCTATGCCACCAAAATTGCTAACGGATAATAAAAAAAATATTGTTATTCGCCCGATGGCTTATTGCCAAGAAGCAGATATTATTCAGTATGCGAATGAGCAACAGTTTCCGATTATTCCGTGCAACCTCTGTGGTTCGCAAGAAAACTTGACTCGTGTTCGGGTGAAAAAATTAATTTGTCAACTTGCTGAAGAAAACCCTAAAGTGCCGAGCAATATGTTGCATGCGTTGAGTAGCGTGCAGCCTAGCCAGTTAATGGATGATAAGCTATGGGATTTTAAAGGGCTGGAAGTGGATGAGGAGGTTCTTGTTTAGAGCTACGTTTGCTTCAGAACCGCGCACGCGAGTAAGCGATATGGGGATTAGGCACGTGCGTGATTCGGAACCGTGCATGCGAGTAAGCGATATGGGGACTAGGCGCGTACGTGATTCGGAACCGCGCACGCGAGTAAGCGACCAAAAGTAGGAACAACCATGTGGAACCCTAGCTTCATCCAACAGTCAAAAATATTTGACCAGCTGAAAAATTGGCATTCTTTTTTCAGTAAATGCAATACATGGCCTACGCTGGATGACTACAATGAACTGCAATGCACAAACCTTAAAAACAAAAAAGGCCGCTCCATCACTTTCATTCCACAACAACCTAAAACCACTGTTTTCGAACAGCAATACGAGCCTAAAATTTATCTTGCCGGTGAAGTGCAAACTCGCGAACAAAATTGGCATGATTTTTTCAACATGCTCGTGTGGCACCAGTTTTCTCACACTAAAGCGCGCATCAATGCTATTCACTATCAAGAACAAAAACAAAGATTAAATAAAACAAAGCAACGCACATCGATAGAAAATGCACTTACGTTATTTGATGAGAATGGTGTCATTGTTTTATGTCAAAATCAACATTTAATTGATTTACTAAAACAACATAGGTGGCAGGAATTGTTTTGGCATCATCGTGAGGCAGTTGTGTCTGAGATGCGATTTATTATTTTTGGCCATGCGTTATTTGAGAAAGCGTTGAATCCTTACATTGGTATGACAGGTAAGGCAATTTTTTTAGATTTACAGTTGGATGCATCTTTAGTGCAAGTTGATAGTGTGTTGGAGCAGTATGTTAGTGAGAATGTAGATTCTATTGACACATTACACCTGCAACCACTCCCAGTTTTGGGTGTGCCGGGTTGGTATGACAATGACTTTATTGAATTTTACCAAAACCAAGAATATTTTAGGCCAAAGCGAGTTTGTGTGTGATTTTGAAGGGTGGTTCTAGATGGCGCTTACTGGCGTGCGCGGTTCTGAATTACGTATGCGCATCTACAAATCTATTTGCATTTCAACGTCGTTTCTTTATCAATAAACTGTACGCCCGAAACAGGTTCCCCGTTTAAACTGCAGACACCATTACTGTTAAACGTAAAATGCATTGTTTTTGCATTTAAGTTATTCGGGTCATTTGCCACAGAGGCGCTATATAGGCATGTAATAGTCTTTCCGGCATTACTTAAAATTATGCCTTTATTGTTAATTTGACTAATTAGCGGGACCGATGCAATAGAGGTTGAGGCTGTTGCTGTGCTGTTGGGAATATAAGAAAATGTATTGCTGTCTGAAGTAAGGTTGCAAGATTTAGATAAGCTGCACTTGCTGTTTAATCCGCTAAACTCGCTGAGTATTTTAACAGGTGATGGGCAATTAAAGGTGGCAGCTTGTATCCCAAATGCGCTGGTTAGTAATGCAGTTACAAAAAGTGGTTTTAGTAAGTTCATGGCAGTCCCCGTTCCTTATCATTCAAATGCACTCTTGAGATTATAGTACAGAAAAACTCAGTTTAGAGATGACCCAAAAAAAGTGATAATTTTTATATTACCATCGATGGTAAGCGGGGTGGCCTTCCTTGACCGCAACAAATGTAGCAGTGCAGGTAGCGCAGACTTTGTCGTTGGCAATTAACTCGCCCTCAATCACTGCTTTAGGAAAATCGATTTTTATCGGTTTTGCTTTCAATAATAATTCGGTCATTGGGGTGGGGCGCAGTAATTTAATCGTATATTCAGCTGTTACTGTGCTGGGAACGTGCTCTTTATTTTGATTTTGCATCAAATGATAGGCAGCCGCCCAGTTGCAATGGCAATCTAATAGTGAGCCGATAATTCCGCCATTTAGCACACCAGGAAAGGCGTGGTGATGTTCTTCCGGTGTCCAGCGACAGATAACCGAGTTGTCATCAACAAAACTTTTGATTTGCAAACCATTATTGTTCGCAGGGCCGCAACCAAAGCAGATGCTTTTGGCGGCATAGGTATCTTGTAAGGAGTTGTTATTCATCTGATTAGTGTATTAGATAGTGTATGACTGCGCAATTTTAATCTTGAAAAAGAAAATTTTGCCCTAAGATGCTACAGTAACAAGAGCAACTACCCGGAGACACTATACTATGCGCATGGATAAATTTACTAACCTCTTCCAAATGGCTTTAGCTGATGCTCAGTCGCTGGCCGTGGGCCGTGACCATCAATTTATTGAGCCTGTTCATGTATTAAAAGCAATGTTAGAGCAGCGTGAAGGTTCGGTACAGCCGCTGCTCACTCAGGCGGATGCCAAACTCCCTCAATTGGTCGACAATATTGAAAAAGCACTCGATCGTGTCCCTACGGTTCAAGGCACACCGGGTGAAGTGCACTTGTCACAAGATCTAGGACGTTTGCTAAATGTCACTGATAAATTGGCTCAAAAACGTAACGATCAATTTATCTCTTCGGAATTATTTCTATTAGCCATGCTGGAAGGCAAAGATGCGATGGGTGATTTGCTGCGAAAAGCAGGGGTCGATAAGAAGAAACTCAATCAAGCCATAGACAATATGCGTGGTGGAGAGTCAGTGTCGGATGCTAGTGCAGAACAAAAGCGCCAAGCCTTAGAAAAATATACTGTTGATTTAACGGCACAGGCTGAGTTGGGTAAGTTAGATCCAGTTATTGGTCGAGATGAAGAAATTCGCCGTGCGGTGCAAGTGTTGCAACGCCGAACAAAAAACAATCCTGTATTAATTGGTGAGCCGGGTGTGGGTAAAACCGCAATTGTAGAAGGTTTAGCGTTGCGTATAGTGAATGGTGAAGTGCCAGAAGGCATTAAAAATAAGCGCTTACTTTTATTGGATATGGGTTCATTGATTGCCGGGGCTAAATTTCGCGGTGAATTTGAAGAGCGTTTAAAAGCCGTATTGAACGAGGTGTCTAAAGAAGAAGGCCGTATCATTTTATTTATCGATGAGCTGCACACTATGGTTGGTGCAGGAAAAGCCGAAGGTGCGATGGATGCAGGAAACATGCTAAAGCCTGCGTTGGCGCGTGGTCAGTTGCATTGTATTGGTGCGACAACGCTAGATGAATATCGCCAATACATCGAAAAAGATGCAGCGTTAGAGCGTCGTTTTCAAAAAGTTTTGATTGATGAGCCATCGGTTGAAGATACCATTGCTATTTTACGTGGATTAAAAGAGCGTTACGAAGTGCATCATGGTGTGGAAATTACCGATCCAGCAATTGTGGCGGCAGCAACTTTATCACATCGCTATATCACCGACCGCAATTTGCCAGATAAAGCGATCGATTTAATTGATGAGGCTGCCAGTTTAATTCGCATGGAGATGGACTCGAAGCCTGAAGAGTTGGATCGTTTAGAGCGACGCTTAATTCAATATAAAATTGAACGAGAAGCATTGAAAAAAGAAAGTGATGAAGCTTCTAAAAAACGCTTGAATGATTTGGAAGGCCAAATCAATGAGCTTGAAAAAGAATATGCGGATTTAGAAGAAATATGGAAAGCAGAAAAAGCATCAGTGCAAGGCACGCAACAAATTAAAGAAGAGCTAGAGCAGGTCAAGCTGGATTTAGAGGCTGCACGTCGAGCCACTGATTTGGCGCGCATGTCTGAAATTCAATATGGGCGCATCCCGGAGTTGGAACAAAAGCTGGCACAAGCTGCTGAAGCAGAACAGCAGGGCGATGATAAAAAGAGATTGTTACGTAGCAATGTCACTGAAGAGGAAATTGCAGATGTTGTGTCTAAGTGGACACATATTCCTGTGTCGAAAATGATGGAAGGTGAAAAAGAAAAATTATTGCGTATGGAAGATGAGCTGCACAAGCGCGTGATCGGTCAAGATGAAGCGGTATCTGCAGTAGCAAACGCAATTCGTCGTTCGCGAGCAGGTTTGTCAGACCCTAATCGCCCTATTGGATCATTCTTGTTTTTAGGTCCAACCGGTGTGGGTAAAACGGAAGTTTGCAAAACCCTAGCCAACTTTATGTTTGATACTGAAGAGGCAATGGTGCGGATTGATATGTCGGAGTTTATGGAAAAACATTCAGTTGCACGTTTAATTGGCGCACCGCCTGGGTATGTGGGTTATGAGGAGGGTGGTTATTTAACGGAAGCAGTTCGACGTAAACCTTATTCTGTTATTTTATTGGATGAAGTGGAAAAATCTCACGCGGATGTTTTTAATATTTTATTGCAGGTGTTGGATGATGGTCGATTAACGGATGGCCAAGGTCGCACAGTAGATTTTCGTAATACGGTGGTTGTGATGACGTCGAATTTAGGCTCTCAAGTTATTCAAGATCTAGCAGGTGAATCGTATGATGATATGAAAACCGCAGTGATGGAAGTGGTGCGTTCGCATGTTAGGCCCGAATTTATTAACCGCGTTGATGAAACGGTGGTTTTTCACCCGTTGGGTAAAGAACAAATTAGATCAATTGCGAGCATTCAGATTGATCATATTCGTGATCGTCTATCGGAAAAAGACTATCATCTAAATGTGATTGATGACGCTTTGGATTATATCGCTGAAATGGGTTATGACCCTGTGTACGGTGCACGCCCCTTAAAGCGCGCACTGCAACAAAATCTTGAGAACCCTTTAGCGCAAAGTATTTTGTCGGGTGAGTCTGTGCCTGGCGATACGATTGATGTAAAAAAAGGAGATAAGGGATTGGAGTTTGCGGTGTCAGCTCGTGAAGATATTAAATAAAAATACTGTGTTGTTACTCTTTTTGAATGATAGCTGGATACCGAGTAATAACACAAAAATATGATGAGTGATGGAGCTGATGAGTGGACAGTTAAAAGCTTCTTAGTAATTTCTTGTGGAAATCACTGGTGATTTTGTTATGTGCTCTGATCGATTAACACACCCGCAAGATTTTGTTATACTGGGCCCAGTTTATAGTGTTATTAGGAATAAACATGGTGTGGCTAGTCCCAATTATTGAGTTCATCGTTGGCTGTGCGATTTTAGTATGGTCTGCAGACCGCTTTATCTCTGCTTCAGCCAGTATCGCCAAGCGTTTTGGCATGCCCGCATTTTTAGCAGGCATGTTGTTCGTTGGGTTTGGGACGTCGTTCCCGGAGATGGTCGTATCTGCGATGGCATCTATTGGCAATACGCCAAATTTAGCCATCGGTAATGTGTTAGGTTCTAATGTGATGAACATTGGGCTGGTGATTGGGCTGACGGCTTTGATTACCCCTTTAAAAGTACATTCGGATTTATTAAAACACGAATTTCCCATTTTAATTATTATTACCTTGATCGTTGGTGCCATGTTTTGGGTGGGAACTCTTACACGGGTTGATGGTTGTATTTTATTAGCTATCTTAGTGCTGTATTTATATTGGATGTTTTATTTATTACCGAAGAGTGAAGCTAAGGATGATATTTTAGTTCAAGAGTTTAGTGAAGAGCCGCACGTTAAAGGCATGCCGTTTCGTGCTGCTGTTATATGGTGGATTATCTGCCTTATTTTAATTTTCATATCATCTGAATTAATGGTGACTGCGGCAGTAACTATTGCCAAGATCTTGCATGTCAGCGATTTGTTAATTGGACTGACGATTGTTGCGATAGGTACATCATTACCTGAGTTGGCTGCCTCGATTATAAGTGCATTACGCAACGAACCTGATATTGCTGTAGGAAATATTGTTGGTTCTAATGTGTTTAATTTACTGGCTGTGCTTGCCATGCCAGCATTAATTATGCCGGGTAAATTGCCTGCGCAAGCGTTTAGTCGTGATTACCTTTTGATGTTAGGTTTTACCCTGGCATTATGGATATTCTCTTATTGCCCACCGCATAAAAAACAAATTGGACGTGTGGCTGGTGTATTATTGCTATTAGGATTTTTTGGCTATATGGGTTTGTTGATTGGTACTGCATGAAAACATTAGCACTAGGTAAATTATCATTACATAGTAATTTGGTTCAAGGCCCTTTAGCAGGTTATAGCTGCTCGCCATTTCGGGTGTTGACGCAGCGTTATGGTAACCCCGGGTTTTGTTCTACAGAAATGATTTCTGCGAATACATTAGTGAATCGTAAACAAATACCGTTGCGTTATACGCATAGAGATTCCGAAGAGGGTGTGTTGTGCTATCAATTGTCTGGTAATGACGCGGATACAATGGCACGCGCTACCGCAATTGCTACTGAGCAAGGTGCGGATGTCATCGACTTAAATTGCGGTTGTCCTGTTGCAAAAATTCGTTCAAAAGGTTCTGGGTCTCGTCTATTAACAACACCAGAAAAATTGCATCAATTAGTGAATGCAATGCGGCAGAATACCGATGCAGCAGTATCGATTAAAATTCGAGTGGCTGGCAGCGTCAATGATCATGATGATATGGCAGTAATAGATGCGGCAGAGCAAGCAGGTGTGGATTTTATTACGGTGCATGGGCGTCATTGGACAGAGCGTTATGATGTTGTATCTGATAATGCTGCAATTGCACGTGTTGTTAAGGCGGCAACGGTTCCTGTGTTAGCAAATGGCGATGTGGAAGATGCAGCGAGTTTTAAAAATACTATGCAAGAAACGGGTTGTGTTGGTGTGATGATTGCACGAGCAAGTGTTGGCCAGCCGTGGTTGTTTGAAAAGATTCGTGCCGAGCTTAAAGGTGATGTGTTTGAAATCCCGAGTGTGGAGCAGATTGGAGATATATTGCTGGAGCATATCGATCGATTGATTCAGCTAGACAGTGAAAAGCTAGCTGTGTTGCAGTCGCGTAAACTCGCTAAATATTACGCACGTGAGCTGCTGGATAAAAAGGGCTTTATCATGGCTATGCAGGCTGCAGAGTCTAGGCGGCAGATTGAGCAGATTATTTCGCACTTTTTTTGATCAATGCCGAGCCCCGGAACTTGGTATTTTCAGCCACCAAAATGGGAAAAGTTGATTTGGTGGCTGAAAGCTTCACAAAGCATATTGTGGCATATTAAAGGTGAGCAACTACGAACTCTCTTTGATCTAAATGCAAGATTAGACGTGCGCTATAGTGGAAAACTGCCAGCTCAACCAACTAAAACCAACTCATTTCATTTTTTTTGGTGCATTAACGCACTAATGGTACTATTTAGAAAAAATCTTTAAACACATCTGATTCTTTCACCCTATAAATCATCTCATTCTTTTTGACATGAAAACGCTACACCGGCGTCTTTAATATAACATTACAGATTTAAAGCGTTATCTATCATGAAAATCATCACGAACCAAAGATTTGGTTCGTGATGAAACTTTTTAATTTAGATTATCCAGGATGTGGGGCTCCTGCTTTCGGATTCTCCTCTTCAGCTGGAGTTGTTCCGGCTGCAGTTATACTAAAAACTCCCACTGCGGCGGCTCCACCTGCTGCTGCGGCGGTGGCTCCACCTGCTGCTGCGGCACTATCTGCTCGAATTTTAATAAATCCAGCTTCTTCTGCAGCATCTAAAGCTCGGTTAATGACAGTATGAATGTTTTGACCAACCACAGCCATAGTTGCAAGCTTACCTTTTGTATCAAGCCCGTTCGCACATTGAAGTGGAGTTCTATCTAATCCCACAAACTCTTCTTTTGCCTCTGGCTTAGCTTTATATAATTCCGACAATTCTTGACCTGTTGCTTTCGCCTCTTTTTTCGCATCCTCCATAGCGTCTCTTTTGCGTTTTGCAAGCTCAGCGGCATATTGAGCGTCAACAATTACAAGTTGCGATCTTTCTGAATAGTCACCCAGGCAATCAGCAACGGCTTGTAACTGAGCAACGGCTTTTTTAAACTGGGCTTCTAAAGCTCCTGCTTCAGTTAGGTCGACGGCTTTAGCATGACGTAACTTAAATTCTATGCCCTTAATGGGCTCTAA
>JAJFJO010000023.1 GCA_021774015.1 Gammaproteobacteria bacterium | reverse complement strand
GAATGCAAAGAGTAAAATGAATTGCAGTAATAAGCCACAACTTTTACGTAAAATTTCTCAGCAAGGTATAGTTGGTAAGCATATTGCAGAGTGATTTTTTAGGCCGACTTACTAGCGTGCGTGGTTCCGAATCGAGTATGTACATGATTCTAAGTTGCGTGGGTGCTTATGGGTAGGTACTGCCTGAGTGCAGTCTGTGCCTATACGTAGCTATACACTTCTGCAGTATTGTTATCAGCACATACTGCACACAGAACGCAAGCCTAATCCGGAAAACGAGCGCGAGCGAGTTATCCGGATAGGCTGCGCTTAAAAACCGCTAGCTCTCTAAAGGAACGTTATTTGCTGGGTTTCCTTCAAAACCACCCACACGAATAAATGCCATAGAGAAAAGGATGTGTAGTACTTATAGGTGATTGAGCTGAAAATAAGTATAGTCTTAGTCCCATTTAGGTTTTAGTTTCACCGTAAAAATACCGGGGTTGTGTTATTTTTCCGCAAAGATATAATGCAGATAGAATTTTTCTTAAGAATAAAGTACAGTGAGTGATGGCTGGTGCACGATAGTTGTTAAGTTGTGGGAGGTTAGCCGTGAATGTATGAATTTTTAGAACGGCCATAAGATTACTTTTGGCTTGGTTCATATAAAATAAACATGAGTAGATTTTATGGTAAGGTTTATGAAAACACTATATTAGTAAAGGTGTAATTTATGAAGAACCTTTGAAATTATTTTTAGGATCCGAAAAATGACTATATATATAAAAAGCCTAGATGAATTTATACAATTAGTCAAAAAAAACAGTGTCCGCAAGGATCGACGCTTTCGCTTGATCATAGCAGCGATAGCGATGCACAACGCATTGCGAGCGCATTAAAATCGGGGAAGTGTCCACAAGGTTTATCGGTTTATCCTTGGCGTGGCATTGGTCAAAAGGCTGCGTGGCAGATTATAAAAGCACTGGGATCTGGAAACTGCCCGCAAGGATTGTCGGTTCACCTTTGTATTCCCAGGATAGAAGATACTGATATAAAATACCTTGCACATCAACTAGAATCGAAAAATTGTCCGCAAGATTTATCGATTAGTTTTACGACCTCTTCTTACTCTTCAAGTAAGATTAGTAATGACGGTGTCGAATACATCGCGAGAGCACTAGAATCAGGAAATTGTCCGCAGGGTTTAAAGATTGAACTTTCAGGTAATGGTAGTATTCTCGAAGCGGGTGCACAAAGAATCGCAGGAGCTCTAGAGTCAGGAAAGTGTCCGCAAGGATTATCGCTTGAGTTTTCAAGTTTATTCGGTGATGGCCATGTTTTTGCACAGCATTTCTCTCATGCTCTAAAATCGGGGAAGTGTCCACAAGGATTGTCAGTTGACCTCCACCACTGCAAAATAGCCTACATTGGAGCACGATACATTGCAAACGCACTAAGATCAGGGAAGTGCCCACAAGGATTATCAATTGAGCTTCGTGATAACAATATTGACGATACTGGTGCAGAACACATCGCCCTCGCATTAGAATCAGGGAATTGTCCACAAAGACTGTCGATTTATTTTGGTTTGAATAATATCGGTGAAATAGGCGCACAACATATCGCAAAAGCACTGCAATCTGAGAATTGTCCGCAAGAACTTACGATTAAGTTTTGTGAGAGAGATAATAAATTTACTCGACACTTTGCAAAGGCATTGGAGTCGGGTAATTGCCCGAAAGGATTGTCAATTGATCTTTTAGGTATCGATGAAATCGGCACACAATACATCGCAAATGCATTACAACTCGGCTATGGTCTGCAAAGATTGGGAGTGTTTTGTAATAATGCAGATGCGCAACACATTGCGAGTGCATTAGGATCGGGTAATTGTTCGCAAGGATTATCAATTGCTCTTAGTGGTATTGACGATACCGGTGCGCAATACATAGCAAGCGCATTAAAATCTGGGAAATGTCCGCAAGGATTGACACTTAGCCTTGCGAGCGCGATTGGCGATGTTGGCGCACAACACATCGCCTTTGCACTAGAATCGGGGAATTGCCCACAAAGATTATCGATCGATCTTAGTGTTAATGAAATTAGTGAAGTAGGCGCACAAAGTATCGCCTTCGCATTGGAATCAGGAAAGTGTCCGCAGGGGCTGTCGATTGCCCTTAGCTATCGCAAAATGGGAAAAGTTGGCGTACAATACTTCATAGACGTGATAAGAGAAACTTCAACACTTATTGATTTTCATTTAGATGTGCGTACATTAGATTGTTTCGAACAATATCACTTGCTAGAAACTTACTGCAGAGCAACAAGTTACCGAACATCCGCACGCCTTGGTATTGACAGCGATGTTGACGTTACTTCAACGTCTGTGATGGGTGATCCAGAAACTGAGGATGTTTCAACTCAACCAGATGAGCTGGAGGATATACCAGGTGAGGTATCAGCTGCCCCACCATCATTGCACTCAGCGGCTCAAGTTACAGCTATTAGCGAGGTACCAACAGCTCAAGAAATGCTTGCGTCAAATGCCGAAAGGAGCGTGACTGGCTTTAGTGCATGGTTACCAACATCGTGGGTCCCAACATCATGGCTTTCTAATTTATGGCATACTACTGCGGCTATTGAAAGCGATGCTGCTCAATCTGCAGCGGCGACGGTGCAAGCTGCTGTTCCTGTTCCTGCCGTCGTAGCTCAACCTGCCACGCCCACAGAGGACCAAGATACACTAGCAACAACCCCAATAGCCGAAAGGAAAGTCAGCAAACCTCACCCTAAAGTAGGAAAACGAGAGGTGCATGAAGAAAGCGACGATGAAGATGCAAATGTAGACGATCTGAATGCTGCTCTACTAGCTGTCGCTGATGAAGATGATAATAATGATGTAACTCTAGCAACACCAGCTGTTATTGCCGATGATGCTATTACGCCCCCGGCTGTGATTGCTGGCATTCGAAAAGAATTGGCACAAGCACAGCGAGATCTTGCTGCGTTACATAGTCAGAGAGCTGATTCTGCAGCTTTACCAAGTGATGATGCTGATGCCCTTCGCGTGCAGATGAGAGATTTGCAAGTGGTTGTTGCTGGTC
>JAJFJO010000220.1 GCA_021774015.1 Gammaproteobacteria bacterium | reverse complement strand
TTATTTTAATTGAAGACCATTTCTTATATTGGGGCAACCATTTTCCAACAGTATCATTAATCGATAATTTTCCCTGCGACTCTAGAAGTAGCATTAATGATGCTGTAAATGATTTTGTATCACTCCCTATTTGAAATAAATTGTTATTGGTTACCATTTTTTTCTTCAATTTACTCACAAAACCTGATGTGAAAGTTATTGGGTTAGATTGACCTGGTAATATGATACTCATAACCATTGCTGATGCCCCAGAATTCTTCCTAGCATGATCCAGCAAATTTTGTAGGTTAAAGTGCGGCTTTTCTTGCGCAAGCGCAACATTTATTATTGAAAATAACATTAAAAAAATAAACAAGCGTTTCATATATTTTCTCCAAAAAATTCACAGGCCATTAAATTAACTATAACGCACCGTTGATGCTAAAAATCTCCCTGGATCCTCCCATTTGAATAGTATCCGCGTGACTGGTGTATCCAACTCATACAGTTCCTGCATGGGTTCATAGGTGTTTGGCCATCTGAAAAAGCAACAAATGTAAGTTCATTAAGGTCATAACCCGCTGCATAGGCAAGGCTCAACGCTGCAGCTTCAGCACAATTACACAGCGGTCGATCTAAGGGTCGACTACGCCTGAAGGAATCATATGAGCGCCTGTCACTTCCTCCACTTAGCGCACTTTCAAACCTATCTCTTCTCCTATCTTCCTGCCTATAAAGCGTTTCACGGCTCTCGACATGGCCAGATGTGAATTTATAACTGAGTATATTTTCTGTCCTCATCCCGCTTGCTGACCCACTGTACCCAACAAAAGGAGCTCTCCCATCTGAGGGGTAAGCATAACAACAGACAGCCATTCCTCGATAGCCAACATCAGATCTACCTGTGGGGGACTTATCGCGATCTTCTTTTCTTCGCCTTTTTTGTCTGTCAGTTGCTTTTTCAATAAATTGGTAGTCACTTCTCACAATTGAACTCCTTTTGAAAAAATTCCCGACATAAGGCCCTTACAGCAAATCTCAAATCGAAGAAAAATTATGGTATTTGACTGAGAATACTATTATTTTATGATGAAATATAGAGGGAAATTTTTCCAATATTTACACCTTATAGGCATAATAATAAAGCATCTAAAATCAAAAAAAAGTGAGCACAATTGAAGCGCATAATGGATTGCCGCACTATTGACAGCTTTGCTCAATTGTGTGATATTAACATTTTGAACTTACTCAAAGAAACTGCCATGAACGCAAGCAAAAAGACATCGATCTTGACTATCAGCCCAGCTGGCGCTGTTGCGTTTATATTTGCTCATTATTTTCATATCTAGCCTATGATCGCGTGATCAGTTGCGATGGTAGGTACCCCACTTTTCTGATAATCCCTTAAAATAGATAGAGAATAAAACAATGAGCATAATATCCAGCACAAAACGAAACAAAGCCCTAAGTGTATTTACACTGGTGATGATTAATGTCATCGCTATCGATAGTTTACGCAACCTGCCTGCTAATGCCGTGGTCGGGTTATCCATCGCAAGTTTTTACCTAATTGCGGCGATTTTATTTTTAATTCCCTGCGTGTTAGTCACGGCAGAGCTAGCAACTCATTACCCCAAAACAGGTGGCGCTTATGTCTGGGTACGTGAAGCATTTGGCCCAAAATGGGGGTTTGTTTGCATTTGGCTACAATGGATTTATAACGTGGTGTGGTACCCAACCGTACTGTCTTTTTTAGCAGCCAACATCGCGTATCTTATTAATCCCGCACTCGCCACTAATAAACTATATATGGTTAGTATGATCATCGGATTATTTAGCATTGCAACCATCGTTAATTTTTTCGGAATGAAAATTTCCGGAATGATCAGCACCTTTAGTGCGATTATCGGCACCATCCTTCCTATGCTATTTATTATTGCACTAGGGTTTTATTGGCTTAACCACGGAGACTTGATATCAGCCACACCCACCTGGCAAAGCTTCATACCCAGCATCAGCCACGACAACAATCTTGCCTTTCTCGTTGTTGTGTTATTTAGTTTAATGGGGCTGGAAATGTCTGCTGTGCATGCTGAGGAAGTTAAAAACCCACAGCGTGATTATCCCCGCGCATTATTATGGTCCTCATTAATTATCATTGTCACTATGATACTAGCATCCGCCGCTATTTCTATTGTAATTCCTAAAACACAACTGAATATTATTAGCGGCTTGGACCAAGCTTTTTCAACCTTTTTAACAGCACTTCACTTAAAATGGTTATTACCTGTTGTAATTATTATGGTGCTGGTTGGTGGTTTTGGTGGCATGGCAGCATGGGTTATTGGGCCAACCAAAGGTATTGTGGTTGCCGCCGAAGATGGTTGCGCGCCTAGTTTTTTACGTTTGCGCAATAAGAAACAAGTGCCAATTGCAGTTCTACTTTTACAATGGGTGATTGTGTTATTACTCTGCGGACTCATTCTTTTTATACAATTTATCTCTACATCCTATTGGATCCTCAGTGATTTAACCGCACAGCTGGCTTTATTGTTTTACGTTATTTTATTTGCTGCAGCGATTCGATTGCGTTATAAAACCGAAAAAAAACCAAATGCATATCGCATACCAGGTGGAAATATTGGGATTTGGGTGATCGGCTTAACGGGGATTGTGACCTGCATTGCAGCTATTGCTTTAGGCTTTATCCCACCCAGCAGCATTAAAATTCAAAGCACATTTATCTACGAGATCATTTTAATTGTCGGCATACTGTTATTTGCAGCGCCGCCATTCATCATGAATAAATTTAAAAAATAGGGGGTAATCTGATGCAACGTACAGATAATATTAGAATCGCGCAATTACGACCACTCATATCACCGGCATTATTAATGGAACAATTGCCAATTACCGAGAAAATGGCTAACGTGATTACACAATCACGCCA
>JAJFJO010000219.1 GCA_021774015.1 Gammaproteobacteria bacterium | reverse complement strand
GGCACTGCGGTGGTTGCCCCGTATGTGGTAGAAACGATGGCTATTTAAATTTGGGTCCAAAGCATTGGTTCATTTGTCGAGATCATAAAAACAAATGGCTTATCGGTGAAAACCTGTTCGATAACTGGATCAATCAAACATCAATGCAGTACCAGAGCTCAGAGAAAATTCTCAATGGCTATAACGAGGTAGCACCTGCCTGGTATGCGGAAATCGATCGGAAATTATCATTTCCTAACGATTAAGACACACAAATGAGAAGGTCAGTCGATCACGGAGATTGATTCGCTAGTCCTCGATAGGGGAGATGTATTCTTCCTCTTCTGCTTCGTCGTCATCGGCTTCCTCTCCCTCGACAACCGGTTCTGCCATCATTTCTGTGATGGGGGCGACCCAGATTGAACCAACAGCAAACAGGAACCCGCTCATGGTGACCAATATGGCAAAGCATATTGCCATGCTGGAAAACTTTGTAAATTTACTGGCTGATTTTTTTGTTTTTTGAATCTGTCTTTTATAAATTAAAATGGCCTTTTGAACACGCTCATCGGCGTCGCCTTTTTCCTGTAGCTGTTTCACTTTGTCATTGAATTGCGAGGCCTTGTTTTCCGTTTCCATGGATTGATAAAGTAAGAAGGCAGCCAACAGTGCGACAAGGACGGTGACGACCGCTGTTGATATCAACACCAGGAATGCCATCTGATCAAAGAAGTACAGAAGGGCCTCCACCTGTGAGAAGGAAATCATCAAGCAGCCGCAGGATACGGCTAGCAATACAACGATGACAAAGGCGTCGTATGGAAAGCCCGCTTTACTTATCGATTCCGACATTTTTATATAGCCCTATATTTTTATTGCATGCACACAGCGATTTACAGGGGTTTTTATCCCTGTAGGCTCTATATCGGTGTCTGGTTGAAAAAATTGAGTTATTTATGACGCTGGATTGACTGATTATTCTGCCATTTGTCGGGATGCCACGTGGAAGATCTTTTTGTCTTCCAGGCGCATGGCCGTTAATTCTCTACCCCACACACAGCCCGTATCCAGGGGGAAGACGGACGCGCTGGCAAAATCCTCATTTTTCGCAACGCCCAGAGATGCCCAATGGCCAAAGAGGATAGGCTGGCCAAGACTTTTGCGGTTGTCCGTACGGTACCAGGGGATAAGCGTGTTTTCAGTGATGTCAGGGGTGCCTTTTTTGAAAAAATCCAGCCGGCCATCGGCATAGCAATAGCGGATGCGGGTAAAGGCATTGGCAATGAAACGTAAACGTTCCCCGTCGGCGAGGTTTTCTGACCACACATCAGGTTGATTACCATACATGTGAGAGAAAAAATCATTGGCGCGATCACTTTGTAATACTTCCTCAACCTCTTTTGCATAAGAAGCCGCTGCATCCACCTGCCATTGCGGTGGTAATCCTGCATGAACCAGTACATAACCTAGCTCATCGTCCCGATGCATCAAAGGCTGCTGTAATAACCAGGTAAACAATTCATCCTTATCTGGGGAGTCGATGATCTCATTTAACGTATCCTGTTTTTTTATCACGCCATAGCCATTGGCAACGGCAAGGAGATACAGGTCGTGATTACCCAGCACCGTGACAGCACTGTTTTCTTTGACAAAGCGCAAACATTCGAGGGATTCGGGACCACGATTAACCAGATCACCCGCAAACCACAATTGATCTCGTGAGTTATCAAAGTTTATTTTATCGAGCAGGTCCAGCAGTTCCTGGTAGCAACCTTGTAGATCGCCAATAGCGTATGTTGGCATGAGTCTTAATGCAGGGTGTTAGGAACCTTGAGGCTGAATATCGGGATAGATGCGGAAAATTCATTACCATCTTCTGCGACCATGTCATAAATACCTTCCATGCAGCCTACGGGTGTTTCCAGCATGGCGCCACTGGTGTATTTATAGGTTTCGCCAGGTAACAGGTATGGCTGTTCGCCGATGACCCCCTCGCCATGGACTTCCTGTACCTTGTTATTGGCATCGGTAATGATCCAGTGACGACGCAGCAACGTTGCCGGAACCGTACCGGTATTGGTAATGCTGATGGTATAGGCGAAGATATAGCGCTGTTCATTGGGGACGGATTGATCCTCAATGTAGTCCGTTATCGCCGACACTTGTATATCGTATGGGATATTCTCAGTCATGTTGCTAGTTTATTCTTTTTCCCTGTCCAGTTTCAATGAAACAGAATTAATGCAGTAACGCAGCCCGGTTGGCTGTGGTCCATCTTCAAATACATGGCCCAGGTGTGCATCACAACGATGACAAACCACCTCCGTTCGTCGCATCCCATGGCTATTGTCCGTATGCTCCGCCACGGCGTCGCTATTGGCAGGTTGATAAAAGCTGGGCCATCCGCTACCGGAGTCAAATTTAGTCTCAGAATTGAATAAGACCTCACCGCAACAGCTACAGTGATAAGTACCGGGGTCCTTACAGTCGTTATATTCGCCCGTAAAAGCGCGTTCTGTCCCTTTGTTTCGGCAAATCGCCATCTGTTCTGCGCTCAGTTCTTCCTGCCATTCCCGTTCTGTTTTGACGATTTTCTTCATGACCTGTTTCTCTCATTTCTACTTATTTTGATAGGTTTTAC
>JAJFJO010000218.1 GCA_021774015.1 Gammaproteobacteria bacterium | reverse complement strand
ATCAAAGAAATGTGGCGCGTCGACCCCTCGCAACATCACGAAGGCCGCGTGATTCACACGATTGGTTGGCCGTTAGATAACAGAACCTACGGAGGTTCATTTATTTATCATGCGGCCGATAGTAAGGTGGCACTAGGTTTTGTCATCGGATTGGATTATGAAAACCCCTACCTGCACCCTTTTAAAGAATTTCAGCGCTTTAAAACACATCCGCTTGTTAAACCTTTGTTGGAAGGTGGCGAGTGTATTGGCTATGGTTCTCGTGCTTTAAATGAGGGAGGGCTCCAAGCAATTCCTAAGTTGGCTTTCCCAGGTGGGTTACTGGTAGGTTGTAGTGCGGGCTTTTTAAATGTCGCGAAAATTAAGGGCACCCATACGGCGATGAAATCGGGTATGTTGGCAGCAGAAAGTATTATGTCTGCAACGGAGCATGAACTCAATGGTGAGTTAAACTTTTACATTGATAGAGTAAAGCAATCCTTTATTTATAAAGAACTTTATACGGTTAGAAATGTGCGAGCTTATTTTCATAAAGGTTTATGGATGGGCTTGATCGGTTCGGCTATGGACCAATATCTGTTTATGGGCAAAACGCCCTGGACGCTGCACTACACTCCGGATCATAAAAGCATTAAACCTAAAACAGCATGTAAACCGATTGATTACCCTAAGCCTGATGGGAAGTTAACTTTCGACAGGCTGTCGCAGGTGTTCTTAACTAGCACTGAGCATAATGAGAAACAGCCTTGTCACCTCAAATTAAAAGACCCTGAGGTGCCAATTACGATTAATCTTGAGCGCTACGATGCTCCGGAACAACGTTACTGCCCGGCTAATGTCTATGAAATTGTTGAGCAGGATGGTAAGCCGGCTTTGCAGATTAATTTCCCGAACTGTATTCACTGCAAAACCTGTGATATTAAAGATCCGACACAGAATATTGTTTGGACTGTGCCGGAGGGGGGAAATGGCCCGAATTATAATGGGATGTAAACCCGACCTAAGCAGGCCAAGGTTTAAAATTATCAAAAAATATCGTCACCCACTCTAAACGCTGCGCGGGAGTAATTGTGCGCTTTTTAAGGGGGCACATTTGATACGTCATCGTATTTTTTGCAGTATTGTATTGAGGATTCAATAGGACAGCAATATCTGAAAACTCTTTAACTTTGCCATCAGCACCACGCTCATACGCTAAAACAGCGACATTAGGTTTAACATTGTAATTCTTAGCATTATGATGAATTAAATTTTCGAATGTGCCAACAGTCATATAGCCTGTAGTGCGCTTCGGTTCATTATAAAAATAGGCAACATGTTTTTTCAGCTTAGACATTGTAAATGTATAACAACCTTGCTTGCTTTTATCGGCTTTTACAGAACCAAATTGCGCTTGTTGCACAAATAGCAGACTAACTGAGTTTTTCGGAATGCTATTTTTTGTAAACATACCATTTAAATCTTTTTTAAATTGAGACAAAAATGGCTTTGAAACCAATGGTGTCATTGTTAAAACTCCGATCATGCCAATAGCAAGCGCTGAGCTAATATATTTTTTATTTTTCATGTGATGACTCCTTTAGTAATTATTCTTGTAATTATTTAATTCTAACTAACAATAAGTATCATCCTATCACGGTTCCCCTATAGTTCTCAAAGAGTTGTGATCTGAAGGCCCCTGTACACTCAACCTATTCGCTGAATCATTAGCTCGCCTCAAATGCTCGTGATAGAGCGCATTTATTCCCCCGGCTAGCCTACTCGCTCCTGCAGACACATCTTGAGCGCAATTTGCAGCAGCTCTTCCACCTTTACCGCAAGCATCCGCAATACTATGGCCAGCTGCATCTGCACGCCTCCCCATTGCTTTAAAAAACAACCATTCTGGATTACCTGCAGTCAAATCCGCATCAGGAACAACATCCCCATGAAAATCTAATAATTCAGACTCTCTATTTCGCCAACCAGCAACGACAGCAACGGGTAGTGCCAATAATGCCATTGCAATAACAAAGTACAGCCCGCTCGACATAAATGTGTCAACACCCATTGCTTTCGGATCTAAACAAGCAAATAGAGAGACACTAAACATTAATAAATAGTAATATAAATTAATCATTGCTTCACTAAAGCGCAACGCCTTACGAGCGCGAGGATCAATAACAGAAACCACGCCATAAATGAGACCAACAATTAATAAAACACGATAAATTTCAACTAACATCTTGCTGGGAAAATCTTTTGAATGCTCGGTGTTATAAAATAAATCAATAATTAACTCAATTAAAAAAGACGATGCTGAGCTTAAGCTTAATCCATTATATGAGGCTTCAATCAGAGAGCACAGGATTGTACGGATGCCGGGTCCTATTTGTTTGCTATAATCTTCGTAGGTACCGCGCAAAAACCCCTGGCTTTTTTTAAAATCCAATGCTGCAGCAATTAATGGCCAGGCAGAGACACTTGTAATCATTGCTCGTGGTATTGTTTCTACATTAAGAAACGCCAACGCCGCCCAGGTGAAAGCCGCTGTCTCGAGGCCATCCATTATTAAATTGCGCACGCCACTAACACGCTGCACTGTTGCTTTATCTAACTTCCCTAATGTAATAACAGCCTTATTAACACTAATATGTAAAACAAACATCACCATAAAAAACCATTTGCCGTAGTCCTTAATAAGCCCAGAGAAACCTGAGCTATCTGGTGCCGGGCAGGCATGCACATTAATAAAAGTGCTCGTGCTAGGGATAACGCCAACAGTGAGAATATAAGTCAACAAACCCGCAAAGTTTGCAGCGATAGCAATCTCTTGCAGAATACCTCTTGTAATATTGCCTACTTGACTCATATCTATTTGAGGGCAGCGAGCTCTTAAACTAGTTAGGCAACCAGCGCTTGATGCTGCCAATGCAGGTGCAGGTGCAGGTGCCGGCACCGATACAACCATAGGCCCAGGTGCAGCTGGATCTGAAGGTGGTAATAGTGGCGTATTAGCTGTTGGTTGCTGCCTTTCTCTTCTAGACATTATATTTACTCTTTTTTCTAGTTATTGAGTTTTTAAGTTAGGTACACAATAACAAACAAATATTAAGGAAATCTGAACATGGGAATTTTTTTCTATAAATCACACTTAGAATACACATTTAAATCTCGCAGCCACTTTCTTAATGCTATCTTAAGCAAAGCAAGCACAATAGCGGCGACAAACACCACTGCGACGACATAATAATCGCGTACATCAACCACTAACACCAGGGTCATCCCTGCCGAAGGCGGATGCTCAAGATCTAGTAAGGCCATTACAATAAGAGAAAGTCCAACTGCAGTAGCCGCGCATAATCCAACTGCATATAAATTTTGAGTTTGCAAAAAATTGCTACCCAGCACGACAAACTTACTCATCACGACACTGACTAACAGGCCCACGACAATACCAATTAGATAGCCACCCACCACTCGGCGTGGGCTGGAGCTTGATGAGCTGGGTTGGCCAAAGATGAGGAAACAACTGGATGCTAAAGAACCCGACCCTACCGCCCATAAAATCGGCGAAGTTGCCATAAGATTTAATACATATAAAACTATTAACATAAAAATAATAGCTATCGCAGGCTGCCATAGAATATTCGGCCAAATATTTTTAATGCGATGATTACTTGTGGGAACAGGTGTGTTCATGATAGTCCGTTATCGATTGTTTAATTGCGGCAATCGCCATTGAGGCAATATGAATTCGAGTTAGCTGCAGGTCTAATGCTTTTAACAGGTGCTCTACAGATAGTGTATCCAACTCAGCTATTGTTTTCCCAACAAGCCATTCACACGTGTATTCACCCATAGCAATCACAGCGACACTACCATACGCTTTACAATAAGCAGAATTAATAACCTCGTTTTCTATCTGCAAATACAGCTCCAACACATCACCCACATTGAGATTACCAATCAACGCATGGGCGTTATAATCTTCACCACGAAATACATGTTGTCGCCGAAAAAAATAATCGCGTACTGTGCTAGAGTGATTAACCATCTGTTGCCTTTTTCCATACCGGAGAGAGTTCACGCAAGCGCTGCACTTGTTCAGTGATTTGTGCAACAGCTCGATCAATGTCTTCTTCTGTCGTAAAACGACCCATACTCATGCGAACAGATTGATGTGCCTGCTGGGGCTGAATGCCCATCGATTTTAATACATGAGAGCTTTCAGGGCTTGCCGCATTGCAAGCAGAACCCGCTGACAGTGCAACATCCGTTAAACTTAGCATCAGTGATTCATTATCCACGCCTTCAAAACACACGTTAAAACACCCTGGGGAACGTTGTTCAAAGTCACCATTTAAATGTATATGACTTACTGTATTTAATCCTGTCCAAAAGCGATCAGCTAATGCTTGCAAATGTTGTTGGTTTTTTTGCATGTCTTTTTGGGCTATTTCAGCGGCTAAACCAAGGCCCACAATTTGATGCGTTGCTAATGTTCCAGACCGCATGCCACGCTCATGACCACCACCATGCATTTGAATCTCCAACCGCACTCGTGGTTCACGCCGTACATATAAAACACCTACCCCTTTGGGAGCATACATTTTATGCCCGGAAATGGAGAGCAAGTCAATTTTCATTTCTTGTACGTCGACGGAAATTTTTCCGACACTTTGCGCCGCGTCGACGTGAAAAATTGCACCGTGTGATTTAACAAGTTGACCGATTGCTTTCATATCTTGAATCACGCCGGTTTCATTATTCACATGCATCACAGATACTAATATTGTATCCGGCCGCATAGCAGCTTCTAGCTTCTTCAAATCAAGAATGCCATTAGGTTCTGGATCCAAAAACGTAACATCAAAACCATTGCGTGCCAAATATTCACACGTGTGTAGCACGGCTTTGTGCTCAGTGCTTACTGTGATAATGTGTTTGCCATTGCGTTGATAAAATTCTGCAGCGCCTTTGAGAGCTAAATTATCGGATTCAGTTGCTCCCGATGTCCAGACGATTTCACGTGGGTCAGCATTAATCAATTGCGCGACCTGCTCGCGAGCTTTGTAAACCAACTGCTCAGCATTAGAACCATATCGATGCCGTGAGGCAGGATTGCCAAAGTGCCCCTCGGTAGTAAAACACTCCTGCATTGCAGCAACTACACGCGGGTCAATTGGTGTTGTTGCCATATAATCGAGATAAACAGGTAACGTCATTTTCACCCTTTTTGTTCCAGCCAAATTAGCCCTAAAGTATATCAGGGAGACGGGGATTTTAAAAATTAAGTCGCTTCTGCACAGCTGATAAAAAGCCACGCAAAATATTAATCTCCGTTTTCTCAAGCGTCGCACGATTCAGTAGCCTCTGCAATCGTTGAATAAGCAGCTTGGGGTGTGATGGATCTAAGTAACCCAGCTCGGTCATTGTTATCTTAAAGTGCTCAACCAAACCATAGACCTCGTCGGCTGTGGCTAATGGTTCTTCTTTGTTAGGCATTTTGTTATCCGCACCCTCCTCTGAAGCTTCAAGCAAAGACGCCATCTTTAACTCATACGCAACCACCTGCACAGCGGCGGCTAGATTCAACGAGCTAAAATGTGGCTCTGTCGGCAAAACAACATGCGTTTGGCATATCGCTAGCTCTTCGTTGGTTAAGCCGGTACGTTCATGACCAAATACAATAGCAACCTGGTTGTAGCTGCCCAAAGCTATTTGTTCTGCACATTCGCGGCCGTTGCATTGGGGCCACTCCAAACTTCGTTGTCGTGCGCTGGTCCCATAGACCTTGTCACAACCTGAAATCGCCTCAGCCAACGATCCAACCACACGTGCATTCGCCAGCAGGTCATCAGCACCCGAGGCTCGTGATGTAGCTTCTTGATGTGGGAAATGAAGCGGATCAACCAAGGTTAGCTGCTCTAAACCCATGACTTTCATCGCACGCGCTGCTGCGCCAATATTACCCGGGTGGCTAGTTCGAACTAAAACAATACGAATACTATCTAACATAAGGATCCTTAATTACGTTTTTCAGGATTATAAAGGCAGAACTTCTATTCGACCAGCTATTTGACAGCTTTGCTCACTCTGCTATCCTTCACCCCTCATAGATTTTAGATTGAATAGGAATATCATGCACCCATTGATCAATATTGCAACACAGGCAGCGCGTAGCGCGAGCAAAATCATCATTCGTTGCATGGACCATATGGATTCTATTGGCTTCAGCGAGAAAAGTGACAACGATGTTGTTACCGAGGTTGACAAGGCGGCTGAAGAGGACATCATCCGTGTTATTCACAATGCCTACCCCGATCATGCTATTTTGGCTGAAGAAAGCGGCTCTACAGGCAGTAATGATACCTGTTGGGTAATCGACCCGATTGATGGTACGCGTAACTTTGTTAATGGCATACCGCACTTTGCTATTTCAATTGCTGTTAAACATAAAGGCCAATTAGAAGCTGCCGTGATCTATGATCCTGTGCGCCATGAATTATTCAGCGCCGCGCGTGGCAAAGGTGCTCATTTGAACAACCGGCGCATACGCGTGACTAATAACAAAAAGCTAAGGCAGTGTTTAATTGGTACTGGGTTTCCCTTCCGTGATTCTGAGCATGTAGAAGCTTATCTCAATATATTTACTACGTTGTTTCCACAAACTGCCGATATCCGTCGCGCGGGTTCTGCAGCGCTAGATCTTGCTTATGTCGCAGCTGGGCGCCTTGATGGTTTCTGGGAGTCGACTTTAAAAGAGTGGGATATGGCTGCGGGTACATTATTGATCCGTGAGGCTGGCGGTGTCGTAACCGACTATCAAGGTGGCGATAGCTTTTTAGAAAACGGCA
>JAJFJO010000217.1 GCA_021774015.1 Gammaproteobacteria bacterium | reverse complement strand
TTTTTACTACGCCCCATAGGAGGGATTGTTTTTTCACACTATGGAGATCAGTATGGGCGTTTACAGGCTTTATTAGGTTCTGTTTTACTAATGTTAATACCTACTTTCCTTATAGGTATCTTGCCGGGGTATTCACAAATTGGTTTATTGGCTGGCGTGTTATTAATTATATTTAGAATGGCGCAGGGCTTATCGGTTGGGGGGCAGTTCCCTGGATCTTTCGTTTTTTCGGTTGAGTTTGCAGAGCCTCATCAAAAAGGAATTATGGGGTCGCACTGTTTTTCTGGCGCTAAATCGGGCATGTTGTTGGCCGCCTTAGCTTTTACCTTTGTGAATTTCTGGGGGTCTAGTAGTTCTTCGTTGTGGCGAATACCTTTTTTAATTAGTGGCTTATTTGCCATTGTGGGTTATTACATTAAACAATCTTTATCTGAAAGTCAGGTTTTTATTAAATTGCAACTTCAACAAAACACCTCACGCTCACCATTAAAAGAGGCAATAAAAAACCATAAAACAAAATTATTATTAGCTTTTGGGCTATGTGCTGGAGCCGCGTGTAGTATTTATCAAATGTATATCTGCCTTTATAGCTATTTAATCGATACACTTCACTACACTGGGTCTAGTGCCGCCAACATTGTGGATTTTGGTTTAATTTTTTTAGTGATTTTTATAATAGCTGCTGGTTTTGTTTCTGATATCATTGGCCGTAGAATCGTTGTTTTATGTGGCGCTATAGGATTAATGGTGTTGGCTCATCCTCTTTATTATTTATACGGTCAACACAACCTACTTTTAATATACAGTGGTGAGATCTTGTTGAGCATTGTGAGTGGTTGTGTAATTGGTCCTTTGCCTGCACTATTGGTTGAACTATTTCCTATTGGTATTCGTTATAGTTCTATTTCTCTCAGTTATAATTTTTCCTTTTTATTGTTTGGCGGGTTAGTGCCATTTGCAGGATTGTTGTTGATGCGAGTCACTCATAATGTGGTATCACCTTATTGGTTTTTAGTTTTTTCTGGTGGTGTTAGTTTGACGTCAGTGTCTTTGTGGATGGTTGTAGATGGGTTTATGGGGACCGTGCATTTTCCGGGATTATTTACCAATACAAAAACTTGAAAATATTTCTCCGAGCAAATCATCGGCGGTAAATTCGCCGGTGATTTCAGATAAAGCTTGTTGAGCTAAACGTAAATCTTCTGCCAAAAGCTCACCCGCATGATGCTCTGTAAATTGTTGTACGCCCGAATTAATATATTCTTGTGCGCGAATAATCGCATCTAGATGGCGGCGGCGTGCGGTAAAGGTGCCTTCGTTGTTGCCAGCATAACCTGCAAATGTCTTTAAATGATTTTTCAACGCGTCTATTCCTTCGCCTTTTTTTGCGGATATATAAATTGAAGGGGTAGCCTTATGAGACGCCGGTTGCTCGCTTGCGCCAGAAAGATCAATCTTATTAAATACAGTACAAACCGGTACTGAATCGGGAATGCCATCGAGATGCTCAACTGTATCCGTATCATTATCTGTCGCATCGATAATCAACAACACCAAATCTGCTTTATGGATCTGATCCCATGCGCGGCGCATACCTTCTTGCTCTACAATATCAGTGCTGTCGCGCAACCCTGCTGTATCAATGATATGTAGTGGCATGCCATCAATATGAATATATTCTTTTAAAATATCGCGTGTAGTGCCAGCAACATCCGTTACGATAGCCACATCCCTTCCCGCCAAACAATTTAATAACGTCGACTTCCCTGCATTAGGCTTGCCTGCAATAACAATATTTAAACCATCACGTAAAATAACACCCTGTTTCGTTGTCTCTAATACGTTTGTTAATTTTTCTTGAACTTTTATTATATCTTTAACAACGTCGCTTTCAGCTAAAAAATCAATCTCTTCATCTGGAAAATCAATTGCTGCCTCTACCATCATACGCAGCTGAATGAGCTCAAGCACCAAACCATTAATCGTTTTAGAAAAATCACCCTGTAAAGAATGCATCGCGGACTTTGCAGCTTGCGTAGATGCTGCATCAATTAAATCCGCCACCGCTTCAACTTGCACTAAATCCATTTTATCGTTAAGAAACGCTCTTTGTGAAAACTCACCAGGTTCAGCTAAGCGCGCACCTAAACTCAAAATACGCTGCAACAATAAATCCATCACCACAGGACCGCCATGGCCTTGCAGCTCTAACACATCTTCACCGGTAAAAGAGCTGGGGTTAGGGAAATATAAAGCAATGCCTTCGTCAATTGGATTGTTATCACCACTTAAAAATTGGCATAACTTTGCTTGTCGTGGCTGGGGAACAAAACCCAACATCTGCTCTGCAATACGTGAAGATAAAGGACCTGACACACGAATAATACCAACACCACCTCGTCCTGGAGGTGTTGCAACGGCAGTGATTGTTTCTAGGTTTCTATTGCTCATTTTTTTGCTGGGGTTTATGCATTCCTGGTGAGGAAAATCACCTCACCAGGAGTACCATCTTACTAATCTACTAGCTATATTTTAAGCTAATTGCCTTATCTTTTTTTTTTACTTTTTTGAGCCTTCGGATCAAATTTTTTCATCACATACCACTGTTGCAATACAGACAGGATATTGTTGGTCAACCAATACAACACCAAACCAGCCGGAAACGAAATAAAGAAGATCGTAAACACAATAGGTAAAAACATCATGACTTTTGCTTGCGTTGGATCCGGCGGAGGAGGGCTTAGCTTTTGCTGAACAAACATGCTGAGCCCCATCAAAATCGGCAGTACATAGTAAGGGTCTTTCACCGATAAATCATGAATCCAAAAAATAAACGGCGCTTGACGTAATTGAACGGCTTCAATTAAGACATAATACAGCGCAATAAACACAGGGATTTGTATAATCATCGGCAAACACCCACCCATCGGGTTCACCTTTTCTTTTTTATACATCTCCATCGTTGCTTTACTCATCGCCTGCTTATCATCTGCATAGCGTTCTTTAAGCTGCTTCATGCGTGGCGCCAACTCTCGCATTTTCGCCATAGAGACATAGCTCTTGTTCGATAAAGGATAGAAAACGAGCTTAATCAGTAAAGTGACCAGAACAATTGACCATCCCCAATTTCCAACAAGGCTGTGAATGAGTGCCATCACCCAAAAAACAAGTTTTGAAATCGGCCACAACCATCCGTAATCAATCGTAAGGTCCAAACCTTTTGCTAACGCACTTAAACGTTTACCTAATTCAGGGCCCACATAAAAAGCAGCTTGGCTTTTTGCGCTTGCCCCAGGCGCTAAACTCATTTGTGGGCTAACAAAACCGATGGTAAATAAGCCTTGATTATTGGAACCTTGACTTGCATGTGTATAAAAATGGTTGCTGGTGCTTTGTTCTGGCACCCAGGTTGATAAGAAATATTGCTGCTGCATTGCAACCCAGCCACCCTGCACATTCTTGCTTAGGTTTTGTTCTTTCATCGTTTTGAAGGATAACTTCTCATACGGTTTTTTCGGTGAGCCGTATGAAGCGCCACTATAGGAGCGCGAATGGAATGATGTTTTTTGCGGAACATTTTTACGAGTGATTTGATGATAGATACCACCTTTCCATGTCGCTGTTGATGCGTTTTTAATATTAAACTTAACATCAACCCCATAGTGGTCACGCTTAAAAACAAATGTCTTAGTAACCTTTAACCCATTAGATGTGTTCCCGGTTAACACCACATCCAATTGCTTTTGGCCCTCCTGCAATTGATACGATGACCTAGCTGCTGTAAATCGTATTGGCTTACCCGCATCTGTTAGACCACTTTGTGCTATATACGTTGCTGCAGGGTTAGGGTTTAAAATTTGTACGTATTGGTCAGGGTTTTTTAGTGTCTTGGGATACTTCGGTAACAGCGCTTTAGCCAGCGTTCCACCATTAAGATTAATCGCCACATTCAACACATCTGTTTTAACACGAACCATTTTTCCTTGGGGGATGTGGCTAGTACTCTGTGTCGGCGTTGTTTTGCGGGTAGCTGGTGTGCTCGACGGTGTGAAGGTCTGAGGAACATAATCTCCTGATTGTGTCTTGGAGGCTGCTGGTGTCATTTGAGCTTGTGTCTGAGGCTGAACAGCTGCAGGGGGATGATCTTTCTCCCAGGCGTTCCACAAAAGCACACCGGTGACAGCGAGGGCAAAATAGAGAGCTAGGCGACGAAAATCCTTCATAGTTTTTATTTCTGCTTGTTAGGCACGGGATCATAGCCCCCTGCGTTAAATGGATGGCAGCGACCAATACGGCGTATCGCTAACCATGATCCTTTAATTGCCCCAAATCGCTGTATTGCAAGATGGGCGTATCCAGAGCAACTGGGGTAGAAGCGGCATCGAGATCCAAAGAGGGGGCTTATTGCATATTGATACACTCGGATTACGCCGAGGAAGAGGAAGCTGATTGCGCGATCAACCTGTTCAATAAGCTGTTTATGCATCGATGCAACTCTTGGTTTGCTACTTTTTCCTTGTGCTTCTTTGCCACAACAACGAGGTCAAACCCTTGTAGTTGTTGTTGCTGTAATCTAAATGCTTCCTTAGCCACTCGTCTAAACCGATTCCTATCCACCGCCTTCGGCAGATTGTGCTTGCTGGTCACTAAACCAATCCGGGCTATTGTCAGCGAGTTTAATCGCCAGTACAGCGCAAAGTGTTTCCCAAAAAAACGTTGGCGAGCTTTAAAAACTTGGTCGAAATCAGCCTTATTTCTTAGGTGACTTTCTGGGAAAAACCCAAACTTTTTAAGCACTTAGTGTCTTTCTGCCCTTAGCGCGGCGGCGGTTAATCACAGCTCGTCCACCTACTGTTTTCATGCGAGCACGGAAGCCATGAGTACGCTTTCTCTTTATTTTGCTCGGTTGATATGTTCTTTTCATAATCTCTTCTCGTCATACTGAAAAATGAACTGGCAATAATAGTGCAGAGTGCGAAGTAATACAAGCAAGAATTTAAGGCGAATATTTCTTTTGGAAAAAAACGCGATTACTCATAACAATATTAGGAATATATATTTAATAAGTAGTTATTAAGGATGAATTTTCTGTGGATAACTCTTTAAATCCTTTTTATATCAAACAGATGCAAAGAAGATAGTTTGTTGGTAAGATGTATGAGAGTGCTTTATAAAAAGAGTTTTGTTGTGGATTACTCTGAATGAAGCCTTTAACTGTTGATAACTAGCCGTTTTAAGAACACCTTTTTCAAACTTATACAGTAGAATCTCACAGGAATCTGTGGATAAGTCTGTTAAGAAGGTTTTAAGTTTGATGGAGCGTTTGAGATCTTCCTCACTGTTAAGGATGATTAAAATTCAAACAATTTATCTTTTCCCTCCTAAACACTAATAACAATAATATTCTTATATATATAAGTAGTTATAGTTAGTGCTCCACAAATCTGTTTGTATCTCTATTTTTACTTTAAATATTAATGAATTACATAGACTCCAACCCTGTGCGCATCTGCCCAGCTGTTGTGTGAATAGGTCTGTATCGATTGGGGATAAACCAGCCCTTTCCTCACGGCTGTGTATAAGCCTTGTTTTATTCGCAGGTTTGCTGGTGATTATTCCTTGCTTATAGACAGACTTATACATGTGGATATCTTGCTTCACTTGCCTTTATAATAGGCTCTCTTAATCACGATAAGGATTATCGACATGCCAGAAACTCAATATAGCACCGTTGTTTTAGCCCTAGAGCTCGATCCAGAAGCTGATGCTCATATCGTTAAGCAGGCTTTGGAGACTAAGCAGGAGTTTGGAGCGCGGATTATCTTGGTGCATGCGGTGGAGCATCTCAGTAACTATGGAGCGGCTTATGGAGCGTCTGCGGGCGTGGATATCGAGCAGACACTCGTTGAGGAGGCAGTAAAGGAGGTGGCTGTTATTGCTGAAAAAATGGGGATTGCCTCTGAGGATCAGGTGGTGAAGATTGGTCCTGCAAAGCAAATCATTATTGATGAGGCGGAAAAAGTAAATGCGTCATTGATTATTGTTGGTTCACACGGTAAGCACGGCGTGCGGTTGCTACTAGGTTCCACTGCGAATGCGGTTCTCCACTCAGCGCACTGTGATGTGTTGGCTGTGCGGGTTAAATCATAACCTGCGGCGGTATAAAAACAGGCTTTTTAAGGTTTGTTTATAACGCAAAAATAAAACCCATCTAGCCCAAGAGCCTCGGGTAAAAACTGAGTACCGTATTTTTGTTGTAAACCAATATCTAAATTCAAAGGTTGGGGTTTGGCATCTTTATGTTCTTTACAAAAAGCACTGATCACCCTCTCATTTTCCTGCGGCAGCACTGAGCAAGTGGAATAAACTAATTTCCCCCCCGAGTGTAATAAAGGCCAAAGTGAGTTAAGTAAATGAAGTTGCTGTTGCGATAACGCATTTATATCTTCTTCACGGCGCAATAGTTTTATATCAGGGTGGCGGCGTATTACACCTGTTCCAGAACATGGCGCATCAACCAATATGCGATCATACTGATGCCCTTCCCACCATTGCTTTGTGTGGTTGGCATCGGCTAATACCAGGTGCACAACCTTATGATCTAGCTGCAAGCGTTCTATGTTATCTTTTACTTTTGTTAAACGTTGAGCATCCTGATCGATGGCAGTTAATAGGGTAAGCTCAGGTTCTTTTTCTAATATGTGGCTGGTTTTACTGCCGGGAGCAGCGCAAGCATCAAGCACGCGTTGCCCTGAATGCAAGTCTAATGCGTTGGCGCAAAACTGCCCAGAGGCATCTTGTACACTGCAAAAACTGGCATCAAACTCAGGGAGTTTGTTAACAGGCACTGCGTGCTCTAAACGTATGGCTGTGTCGAGGTGATTAATAACATGCCCTTCTATTTCGGCCTCTTTTAATAAGTTTATATAATTTTCACGGGTAGTTTTGTTCAAGTTTACACGTAGGAACATAGGTGCGGGCTGGTTGTTTGCTTTCAATATGTTCTGGTACTGTTCGGGCCAGGCGTCTTGTAAATGTTGTATTAACCACTCGGGGTGGGCTTCTTTATAGGTAAGTTTTTTATCTGTGCTGTCTAATAAAGCTTCCTTTTCTTTTATGAAGCGTCGGAGAATTTTATTGAGTAACCCGGTGGCCCAAAACTTTTTTAATTTTTTGGCTGCGTCAACCGTTTCTGAGACGGCGGCATAGTCAGGCACTCGCATATAAATAAGTTGGTACAGACCTGTGATCAATAAGCTGTATACGTCTGCCTCCTTGGGTGGCAGCGGTTTAAACAACAACTCTTGAGCGATCGCATCCAGGCGATGGTACCATCGCAAGCTGCCGTAGCAGATTTCTTGTAGTAAAGGGATGTCAGTAGGCTTACTCAGCTGTTCACAGGCAGGAGGAAGCGCGCTGGAGAGAGATTGGCCGTTAAAGATAACGTTAGATAGAGTTTTCGCAGCGGCTACACGTGTGTTCATTAGTTGATCTCTAATAACAATAGGGCTATTGTATCAAAATTGCATTTAAAAACAAATGGTTGGTATAATGTCGTATCCTATGTTGTTGCGGAGTAACTTAATGATTAAGCGCTTGGCTTTGGTAAGCCTGCTAACGTGTGTCGTCGTGACCACGTTCTTTTTTTATGCCAACTCTTCTGCTAAAGGAGGAATTCATGCTCAAAAAACGACAAAGCAGTTGTTAAATGAATTTTATGCATATAAGAAAAAGAATGATAATGAAAAATCAAAGAAAGTTCTTTATTCAATTTTGTCCCGAGATTCAAAAAATTTAACAGCACTTAAGGAGTTGGGGTACCTTAATATTAAGCAGGGTAAAGAATTACAAGCTATCATTATTTTGCGTAAAGTGCAGCAGCTGGAGCCTCACAATAATGATATAACATTGCAGTTAGGGTATTTATATTTTAATGAGGCTAAATATAAGGAAGCGCAATACGAATTTGAAAAGCTCATTAATTCAAATGACCCGTCTACTAGGGAGAAAGTACGAAAAGCTTTAATGGCTATTAAGAATTTTCAAGAAAGCATTTTAAAGCCTCACATAAATGATGACTCAACAATTGTTGCTAAGCAAAACACCCAGGAGGAGCTTACCTCAAAAAAATCAGAAAAAGATTTGGTTGAAAAAAAACCTTCCCAGGAAAAACAAGCTCAACGCCCTCTAAACAATGCCGACATTGCAATGAATAATTATTACCAATTAAAAAAAACACACCCCTTACAAGCGCAGCGAGAGCTGGTCATGATAACCATTCAGTATCCAAGCTTGTTTGAGGCTAAGGTTGAGTTGGGTTATTACTACTTGAGGAAAAACCTGCCAAAAAAAGCATTGGTGTTGTTTAAGGAAGCTGTGAAATTAAAACCAAAAGAATTAAATTTGCAATTACAGTTGGCTTATATTTATCAGAAGATTGGACGGGTAGAGAAAGCGAAAGAATATTTCTCGCTTTTAAGTAAAATTAGGCAAGAAAGTATACGTGTAAAAGCTGATCAGGAGTTCCGTGCTTTAAAAAAATTGGATTTGTTTAGCAAGAAAGACCGGATGTTAAAAGAGTATTATAGATTAAATAAAATCAATAAGAAAAAGGCACTTTCTTTGTTAATTAAGATCGTAGAGAGCTACCCAAATAGTATTAAAGCTCAGAGAGAGTTGGGGTATCGATATCTTGCTCTTAAAGAGGAAAGAAAAGCTTTGCCTCATTTTGAAGAGGCACAACGAATTAATCCGAGTGATTATCAGGTTGTTGAGCAGTTGGGCTATATCTATCAAAACTTAAAAATGTTTAACAGAGCTTATGAGCAATTTAGAAATTTACGTAAATCGCCAGATAAAAAAGTTTCTCTGAAGGCAAGCAATACATTAATTTATCTTAAACCACTTAAAGATAGGTGGTTTAAAGAACCTTGGTTTTTTAACTTATATACAGCACCCTTCTATACGGCTCGGTTTGGTGCGTATGTTTTTCCAATTGATATTAAATTTGGTCGTTATCTTGATTCCAATAAACAGTTTGCCTTGTATTTGCGAACGCGATACACCCTTGATACTAAAAGTTTGGGTGGCCTGATTCCAGATATTTTTGATGATAACGCAATGATTCTGTCTTTGGGGTTATCGTTGCAACCCCTTAAAAGCATTCCTGCTTTGTTATATGTCGAATATGGGGCGGGATATGATTTGATAGATCGAAACAGAGAGCTATGGAGGCCTGATTTTCGATCTGGTATTACATTCTATCAATACTGGGGGCCAGGGTCGCATTTTTCCCCAAAACTTGTCTTTTTAATGAAGCCACAAGCAGATGCATATGGGGATTTTAGTTTTTATAGTCGATATGAAGACAACTGGATTGGTGCTGGGAGAATAAGGGCAGGTTTTCGAGTGGCAGAATTCAAATACAGCAGTATAGGTGTTTATTTAAAAGGTGCTTATGTTTTTGATACAAACCATGAGTTTTTTAATAACATTGGCGTGGTGGGGGTTGGCGCATCAATTACCCCATTTAACCCTCTTAACCTTATATTCAGGGTAGAACGAAATTATGGTTTTTATGTGCCTGTAAATAGCCCCTCTCCCAATCCTTTTGGCCCACGATACAAAGAGACACTTTTTTTTGTGGAGCTTTATGCTCAGCTTTAATGCTTGGTTGATGACCAGCCGGTTAAAACAAAACGAATATTTATAGGCGAAAGTTTGTTCAGCGCTTCTTTTTTTATTGTTTGGTTGCCCGGGTCTGAGGTGGCAATAATTAATGTATCGTCAGAATAGATAATGGGTAATAAATAATTGTCTAATAGCCACTGATATGTTTCCTTGCTAAGAAAATTAAGATTTTGATAGCTTAAGATATCATTTTTAGTTATATTGACAATGGACATTTTATAGTTGCTGGCTAAAGATTTTAGTAATTGATCTTCTGTTATTTTTTTGTTTTTCATTAGTATTACTCCCAGCTTCTCTCCAGTTTGTTCCTGTATGCTTAGAGCCTCTAGAAGATCGTTGTCTGAAACAATACGATCGCGAAGTAAAATATCTCCTAGCTTCCTATTATAGTGTTTTAGTTCTTTGTAGGTTGGGAATCGATTTTTTGTTTTCGCCCAGTGCACAAAACCTCTGATTTTAAAGTGAAACAAATAATGGATATAAGCCCTTGTAATTGCATGAAGATTTACAAAGTTGGAAAATATGATTCGGGGTATGCTTAATATTGCTGAAATTACACCATATACTCGGAGTGAAGCAATTGCTCTCTGTATTATGCGGTTTAACATAGCAAGGGTGCATAAAATAATTAGAGTAAATACCCATGGCTCTCGCTCCAAAAAATTACCTAAGTTATCGATAGATGGGTCCTGTATAGACCATAAATAAATGAAAATCCAATAAAGAAACACTATATAACCAAGAAAATTTATAAAATTTGCGAAGGATGTTTTTCGATCATGCAATAAAAAATATTTCATGGTTAAGTTTCCAGGCCACCCGCTTAGTTTCCACTGTTGTAAGGCAATGCCGTATGTCCAGCGGCTTCTTTGGCGCACCGCTAAGTGATACTTGGCGGGGAAAAGTGCCCGGGTAGCAACAATTTCATTTGTTTTTATATATTTTTCTTTGCCAAACAGCCCGCGTTTTATTTTCATGCGCTCAACATGCTGTACCAAAAATATCGTTTTAAGACCCTGTAATTTTAAACGCAAAGCACAATCATAATCTTCTACAAGAGACTCTGTGTTAAATGGGAGTCCGCTTTTTTTGGCAAGAGTTTGAATTGCTTTGCGGGAAAATGCGGTTCCAACACCCGCAGATGGAACAAATGCTTTTAAGAACTCCCTGGTAGTCATCTCTTTTGTGTGGAGCTCTGCAAATTCATCAGCATAAGTCCAATAAGTCCAGTGCCAATGTGGTTGCTCTAATGGGAAAACGGGTGTTTGTATCATATCTTTTTCGGGTATTAAATAGTTGTATAACAGAAAGGTTAGTGGATGAATAACATCTTCACAGTCGTGCATAACAATGATGTCGTACTGCACATTCATTTTTTGTTCGTGATGACACAAATGATTATACACGCTGTTTAAATTGTCTGCCTTGCTTGTAGGGCCTGGGGTATTGTTAATGACACAATAGACATTTTGATGTTTTCTTTCAATTTCTTTAACTGCTTTTATTGTTGCCGTATCATTTATATATGTGCCTATAAAAACATCATAGTTACTATAGTCAATCCTTGGTATATTGTACTCTAACATCGCCCCAATAACCTTATCTTCTTCCCAGCATGGAATGACTAGAGCTGTTTTTTTTTCAGGTATGGTGCTTAATTTTTCATGGGTTAATTTTGGGTAATTTTTAATTTTACGATAACATGTTATTATCCAATAAATAAGATAGATAAAAAATTAATCGATGCCAGAAATTAAAAATATAATGGCGACTGTAATAAGTGAATACCACATTATTATGTTAAGTTCATACAACTGCTTTGCTCCTACTTTGGTTACTGCGCCTCACCTTTACCCCGCCCCTGTTTTAAACACCTCTTTCTGTTATTGCTTTTAGGATTTTCTTGGAGGCTGTTCCATCACCATAGGGGTTTTTGGCATGAGCCATCTTTTCGTAAACGCTTTTGTCATTCAGTAACAATTCAATGCCATCAATGATTGATTTAGTGGAAACTCCTATTAATTTTGTTGCGCCGGTTTCAAGTGCCTCAGGGCGTTCTGTTTCATTTCGCATAACCAAAACTGGCTTGTTAATTGCGGGACCTTCTTCCTGTATGCCACCAGAGTCGGAAAGAATTATATGGGAGCGAAGCATGAGAAAAATAAATTCGAAATATTGGGTGGGCTCAATTAAATGTATACCCGCCACCCCGTTTAAAATTTCTTTAACGGGCTTACGTACATTAGGATTTAGGTGCACGGGGTATACGATTTCGATATTCTTGTTTTTTGCTAGCGCCACAAGAGAATAAAGAATTTGTTTAAGTGATTCACCAAAGTTTTCTCGCCGATGAGCTGTTACCAAGATCATATGCTTGTTTTTATTTAAGAAAGAAAATTTTTTTTCACAATGTTTTTGCAAATCACTATTTTTATTCAAAAGGTTTTTAACATCATAT
>JAJFJO010000216.1 GCA_021774015.1 Gammaproteobacteria bacterium | reverse complement strand
TGGTTAATAATGCGGGTATTGCACGGTTGTTGGTTGAGTTATTTAAAAGCTTTTTTGACCCGAAAGCTGATTATGATCGTAAAGAGAGAAGGGCTCGTTTAGAGAAAATTATTCTGAGTAAACTGGATGATGTGATTAGTCTTGATGAAGATCGAATTCTACACCGTTATATGGATGTAATAGCTGCGACATTACGGACAAATTATTTTCAACCATCAATTAACGGTTTGGAAACGCCATATTTATCTCTGAAGCTTAATCCAAGTAAAATACCTGACTTGCCATTACCATTGCCGCAGTTTGAAATATTTGTGTACTCACCTCGATTTGAAGGTGTGCATTTGCGCTCAGGTAAAGTGGCGCGTGGTGGGCTGCGTTGGTCTGATCGGCGTGAGGATTTTCGTACAGAAGTATTAGGTTTAATGAAAGCGCAGCAAGTTAAAAATGCTTTGATTGTGCCTGCGGGAGCCAAAGGTGGGTTTGTTCCCAAAAACTTGCCAATTGAGATGGGCCGTGAAGCGATTATGGAAGAGGGAATTGCGTGTTACAAAAACTTTATTCAGGGGTTGCTTGATTTAACGGATAATTTAGATGGTGACACGATTATTCCGCCTACTGACACGGTTTGCTATGATGAACCCGACCCTTATTTGGTCGTTGCTGCTGATAAAGGCACAGCTAGTTTTTCCGATATTGCTAATCAAATTGCGATTGATCGTGGGTTTTGGTTGGGAGATGCTTTTGCATCAGGTGGCTGCACCGGGTATGACCACAAGAAAATGGGTATTACAGCGCGTGGAACTTGGGTTTCAGCGGAACGCCATTTTCAAGAGTTGGGCATTAATGTCGACCAGACTGAAGTGACTGTAGTGGGTATCGGAGATATGGCGGGCGATGTTTTTGGCAATGGTGTCTTGATGTCGCCATATTTAAAACTGGTTGCTGCTTTTAATCATCAACATATTTTCTTAGACCCTGACCCAAATCCGGGAAAAAGTTTTGAAGAACGCAAACGTTTGTTTTCTTTGCCTCGATCGACTTGGGATGATTACGATAAAGATGTAATGTCTAAAGGTGGTGGAGTTTTTTCGCGTCACAAAAAATCAATTAAGTTGAGCTCGCAAATAAAAGCGATGCTCGCAGTTGAAGAAGACAGCATGGTGCCAAGTGAACTGATCAAAGCTATTTTACGTGCCCCTGTGGATATGATCTGGAATGGTGGGATAGGGACGTTTGTTAAATCGAGTGCGGAAACACATGCTGAAGCGGGCGATCGTACTAACGACGGCATTCGAGTTAATGGTAATGAATTACGTGCGCGAGTTGTTTGTGAAGGCGGTAACTTGGGTTTAACTCAACTGGCTCGGATTGAATATGAGCTTAATGAAGGAAAGGTTAATTCAGACTTTATTGATAATTCTGCGGGTGTGGATTGTTCGGATCATGAAGTTAATATCAAGATTTTATTAAATAATGTGGTTAAGTCAGGAGGCTTAACGCCAAAGCAGCGTAACCAGTTGTTGGCGCGTATGACGACTGAAGTTGCGGAGTTGGTGTTACAAAACAATTATCACCAAAACCAAGCTATTAGTTTGGCTTCTTTCTTGTCACCTAAGGCAATGAGTCTTTATACACGCTATATGAACGACTTGGAGTCATCGGGCAAACTTAATAGAGAGTTGGAGTTTTTACCCGATGATAAGATAATGATGGAGCGCAGGGCAGATGGCTTGGGTTTGACGCGACCCGAGTTGGGCGTGTTATTTGCTTATACCAAAATACTATTGGATGAACGTATTCGCGGGTCTGCTCTGATGAACGATCCTTATTTATCGCAGTCGCTGAAAAATGCATTTCCAACACCACTGCGCAAACGATACAGCAAGCAGTTGAGTAATCACCGATTGCATGATGAAATTATTTCTACGCAGTTAAGTAATCAACTAGTATCTGATATGGGCGCTACGTTTATTTATCAAATGTATGATGAAACGGGTGCGGAAATTCCTGCTATTGTGAAGGCATATGCTGTTGCGCGTGAGATTTTTAAAATGTCAGAAGCATTTGCAGATATCGAAGCATTAGATTACAAGGTTGATCCTACTGTGCAGCTGCGTATGTACGATTCTGTGACTCGCTTGGTGAGACGTGCAGCACGATGGTTTTTGCGTACACACCGTGAGCAAATTGAGGTTACTGACAATATTAAACAATTTTCAGATGGTATTGCTATGTTATATCGCCGCCTGCCAAAATTATTGGTAGGTACTGAGAAAGAAGCAATGGAAACGCGTCGTGATACATTAATTGCGGCGAATGTTCCTGAGGATTTGGCAGTAAGAATTGCGAGTGTGGGTCCTATGTATCATGCGTTAAATATTATTGAGGCAGCTACTGCTGTCGATGCGGATCGCTATCATATGGCGCGTGTGTATTTCGCTATTGTTGAGCGACTGGAGTTGGTTTGGTTTAGAGAGCTAATGGACGCTTATTCGGGTGATGATCGTTGGTCAGTACTGGCAAAAGCGTCATTTAAGGGCGATCTTGACCTGGTTCAGCGGGTTCTTTGCAAAAGTGTAATGAAACTGGAGTTCACTAAACGCGGCATTTTGGCTAGAGTTCAAGCCTGGATGGATGAATATCAAGGGCTTATCGCACGTTGGGGCGAAATTGTTGCTGATTTGCGTAGTTCTGAGATCAAAGATTTTGCTATACTGTCGGTTGCAATAAGAGAATTGCAAGATCTTGCTCAGGCAAGTTCTCAATTGCTGGAATAGAAATAAACACAGGGGGTGTGCTATGACTAATCAAGGAAGTATTTCTGCTAAGTGTGAGTATCCATCATCGACTCTTTCAGTCCATGGGGTCAAACTACATTATATAGAGGCAGGTTCGGGTGACCCCGTATTGTTCCTGCATGGTATGCCGACCTCATCTTATTTATGGCGTAATGTTTTTCCAGCATTAGACGATGTTGCACGTTGTATTGCACCCGATCTTATTGGTATGGGGCAATCCGATAAACCCGATATCGACTATACGGTGTTTGATCATATTGATTATATCGAAACGTTTATCAAAGAATTAGATTTAAAAAATATTACTTTGATTGTGCATGGCTGGGGCTCTGTCATCGGTTTTGATATTGCTAGCCGCAACCCTGAGCGATTCAAAGCACTTGCTTTTTTTGAGTCACATATTCGGCCTACAACGGACTGGAATATGCTGTCTCTGCCTGTACAGCAATTAGCGTCATTATTAAATCGCCCAGGCGCGAGTTATCGTGCAGTAGTGCAGCAAAATTATTTGATTGATAAATTATTACCAAGCGGTGTGCTGAGAAAATTATCTGATGAAGAGCTGGAGCACTACCGCAGCCCGTTTCCAACCGCAGAAAGTCGTAGGCCACTTTGGCAATATATTCAAGATTTACCGTTAGGGCGTGGAAATGCTGACGTCGTAGAGTTGATTGGTCGTTATTCAAAATGGTTGCAGACAACGGCATTGCCAAAATTAATGTTGTATGCTGTTCCGGGTTTTATAACCACTATCGATACCGTGCAGTGGGCAAAAGATCATTTGAGTCATTTAGAATTAGTAGGCTTAGACGATGTTCTACACTTTGCCCAGGAATCAGAACCTGTGTTGTTTGGCAGTAAATTACGTCAATGGTATATTCAACTGTCGGCAGATGAAAAAATTGAAGCAACAACATCGTAAAAAAAGTGTTATGGCCCTAAGATTGCTCGTAGTAGGGATTATTATCTATAGCGCTTTGTTGGCGGGCTGTCAAACGCAGCATGCTGTACCTTCCAAACAAGGTGCGTCCTATCATCGAGTCTATGTAGATGCATTTGGTGGTTACGCAAGATCTTAAAAAGCAGGTTTAACTACGTTTTCTAGGATTATTAAATTAATAGGATAAAATGATGACATTCCGTTTGATAGTAATGATTCCAGCTCTATGTCTGTTATTGGTGGGTTGTATGGTGCATGTTCCAAAGCAGGGTCACGCAAATATGGCATTGGGTGATCACCCGGAAAAGCCGATGAATAAAAAATACGTGACCAAATTGCCTGATGAAATCAATGATTCAAAACTGCTAAACTTTGAGTAGTCGGCTCTATGTTGCCCCGAGATTAAAGCAGGGGTTTTTAATATTCTAACGTTATTTAGGTTTGGTTATTAACTTAGATTCAATGTCAGAAAAACTGTTATTGGTGTCTCCATCATCGCTGGCTAACGTGCTAGCATCATCTGATGAGCTAATGACTGATGATGTACCAGCAGCTACGGCAGTGGGCTTTCGGAAAAAGCATCTATTTTTACAGCGCGATATGAGACTGTTTGCAGTGTTAATTGTTTTTTGTGTATGAGCAAGCACTGCAAAAAAACAAAATGCAAGATAGCAGGCAAAAAAATAGCGTGCAGATAAATCGGTTAGGCTAATAATACATAAAGCATAGAGTATGCTGTCTTCAATAGCATAACTGCTTAACATTAGTGGAACTGCTAAGTAAGCACCTTTATTGGTTTTGCCTGAATGCCTTATTTCATTAATCTTTTGATGGTCGGACCATTTCAAAAATAATGAGTTTGGGTTGATCAGTTGAAATTTTATTATGTATTGTATAAAGGGTGGAATTGTATTTTGTTTTTGCTGGTAAAGCACATCCCATAGACTGATTTTAGAGACCAACCCTCGATAAATCGTGGCGATGATGTTTAAACCCTTTCCAGCTCGGCGATGGGCAAATGTATTTAAATAAGAGCGGATTGTTTTGATCGGTGTTGGCAATTGCTGTTCGGGTAAGGAGTTAATCACAAACCAAACATCTTGAAATAAGCATGTTGGGATGCCGACGGTATTAAAAGCTAATGCGGCAGCTGGGTGAGTGGTGGATCTAATGGCATATATTTTCAAACAGAGTTCGTTAACAATAAAAATAGAGCCTGCTAGGCTGTGCACAATAAATTTGAGGGTATTGTGCTTGGGAATAGTCTGTATTAAAGGTAATGTATCATCGCTTGCATTAGGTGCTTGTGCTTGTCGTGATTTCATATATATAATGGCACTTAACATAACACAAACAGTGGCAATTTGGCCGGCGATCGTAGCAATATTGTTTGCACCACCTTTCTCAGCACGAGTTGCGATAGAGCGAAACGATTGGTCAAATAATTCAAAAGTAGCTAATATTTCAGTGCAGCCTACTGCTAGCGATATCGTGTATCCACTTAGCTTGGTAACGTGTCTCATGAGCCTTCCTTGGCGATTTCAAAAATGCTATTTAACGCCAGAAAGATTTTATTTTAAATACCGGAAATTTTACTGTAGTGGTTGTTTTTGTAAGAATGCTTGCTCTTTAGAGAGTTTATTCCGTAGAAACTTCTTCATTCACTAAAGGCAAAGGTTCAGCCTCTGCCAACTCAACTCGCTCAATTTTATTAAAACGGCTTGTAATTTTTTGAGAAGATTTATGCACTTGTTCAACGTCATCATGTGCTTGTTCAATATGACGCGATAAGTTATCCATACGTTTTTGAAAGCGGTTAAAATCTTTGCTGAGGGCAACGAGATGTTCTTGGATAATATGAACCTGTTTGCGTGTGGCAGCATCTTTTAAAACCGCACGCGCTGTGGTGAGTATGGCCATCATAGTGGTGGGGGATACCATCCAAACTCGGGCTTGGTGAGCAGTTTCAACGAG
>JAJFJO010000215.1 GCA_021774015.1 Gammaproteobacteria bacterium | reverse complement strand
CTAGCCGGAATGGCTGTGCGTATTCCCAAACGTAATCGCATTTTTAACACCCGCACTGGGTGGTAACTGATGGTAACTAGGAACCCCTTGAGACTGCACGGATTTCATTTTTGTTGACGTCGCCGGCGCATTCGAACGCGCAAATACCGCAGAACTATCTTTAACAACCATACCTTCTCGCATTGAACGTTGCACACCTGCTAGTGGGCTGGCAAAACCGTTACCTTTGGCAACCGCATTAACTTCATTAGCTGCCGCATGCCCAGAAAAATATTGGTCACTTATAAAATCTAAACCACCTTTTTTGGTGATACCCAATAAATTACCAAATTGTGCATACACTACTGTCATATTAACGGGTGCATTGTACACATCAGTAAATTGTTTAAATAACTGTTTCTCAAGCAACACACCTTCAGTGACCACATGAATTGATGCATCTGCGGTATTAACTTTTAGATCGCCATTTTCAATACCATTTTTAAGCCACTGATGAAATGCCTCGCCATGTTGATTCGCCGTTGACTCCAACATATCAACAGGAATTTGAGGAAACTCAGCCAGCATAGCTAACAAGTCTTCTAATTTGAATAACGACAAGAAGTGAGTTAAACGACTCCCTCTAATCGTGTCACCATTTAATGCATCCAACCAATCTGCAAATACGTGTGGATCATTAGCAATCCATAGAAACCCAGATTCCGGCATCAACTGACGCGCTAGCAAAGGTCTAATAGAGTCAGACAAGCGCTTATAAATACCATTTGATGGAAACAGTTTGTAATAACCCGCGCCTGCTTCGGCTAATGAAGCCTCAAAAGGTCGCCATTCATCAATAACAGCCCCCTCTTCATCCGTAATCATAATACGGTGGTTAGTTATCGCCTTCTGAACATCCATTAATAAAGCGGCTGAGTACAAAGCATAATTCATTAGCGGATCAATATTGCGGCCCTGCTCTGCGACAAATTTTTGCAGCACTACTGTTGCTCTAATCATACTAAGACTAAGCAAGCCACTTAAAGCACCATTCACCTCTGTAGGTAACACCTGTACAAATTCAGCAAAATTATTAATCAACACATCATACAGACTAACAATATACTCCGAAGGCAAACCAGATGCTTGGTAAGCTGTCTCGATAAGCTTTTGATGACGACCCGCCAACAATTCCGCCGCAGTGAGCACCTGCAGGTGATGATTAGTTTTGTAAACATTTTCTCTTTTTTGTTGGGGCTGTTGCTGAAACGGCTTGCCCCCTTTTTTATTCGTAAACATAGTCGCTATCATCATATAAGTCCGTGCAATCCGTTGCAAAGAGGGTCATTATACACTATTTTTAGCTGTATAAAAAGTGTTCATACTTTTTATAGCATCGCGCTATAAACATTGCAACCCACTGTTTTTATTATCAATATCCCTATATTTGCCAAAGCTTTAAAACGCTCTTGCACCGCCATTCAGAACTGCAGTATGATCTAAAGCTTCCAACAAGCATTTTAAAGGAAAACCGATATAATGAATACCTACGAAATCGTCGGCTTGTTAGCCGCCATACTCACCATCAGCACCGCACTTCCAACCGCCCTTAAAGGCATTGTCTATAAGCAAGTTGATGAGCTGAGCCTTCGGCTCTTAACATTGCAATTGGCATCCTATTTACTGTGGCTTATCTACGGTATTTGGATTAGTTCACCGCCATTAGCCGTCACCAATATTATTACTTTTACGATTACTGGAATTATTATGGTAATTAAATTAAGGCGTAGCAACTAAAACGATAGAAGCACCCACTAAGCAATTAAGTATATTTATTTCGCCTAATGATGCGCTATCGCAAATTAATTAAGGTGGCGTGGGCGCCGCAGTTTGTTTTGATTTAGCCTGTGGCGCAGAATCCACATGCTTGCGAGTCATTGCAATTAAACTTTGAACCGAATTATTGTCCCTACTTTTTTTACTGCCGGAATACATCATTCGGGCACTACCCGCACCCGCCACAACTCCAGCACCAGCAATACCAAACCCTGCCTTTGCAGCAACCACACCAACAGCAGATAAGCCTAGGCTAGCACCAAAACTAGGTACAGCTAATGCAACACCTACTATCGCCAGAGCAACGCCAACAAGCCCTAGCACCGCGCCACCAACAATGGCACCTACTGATATTGTATTAAAAGGCTGCTTCGTTTTTTGTGTTTTTGTTTTTCCCGTCGATTTTTCATTAGACTCAACCTTTGCTTTATAAAAGTCATTAAGTTTATCAATCGTCCCTCTTGCATTTACATTTGATAACGTTGGGCACTCAACCACGTTCGCTGCATGCTGCATTAATTGTGCATACACAAGGTGATTTTCTGTAAACAATTGTTCTTGCGGCTCATCCTTTTCGATATCTTTTAATACACGCCGCCCTGCCTTCTTTAATGGTTTGATTTGTTGTGTATCAACAGCAGTATTTAATAGCGTTTTTGAGTATTGGTAGTGCGAATATAATAATATTCGCATTGCATGTCTAAGCGCTTCATTTTGCTCAGCTTCATATAGTTGATAAAACGTATTGAGCTGTTTAAAATCATTTGGAGTTTCAATTACATTATAAGCACACTCAAGGATAGCCAAGCGTTTGTCTAATGCACGTGTTTTTGCAACTTCTTTTAACTGAGTTAGCAACGGGTCCACACCGTTATATAAAACAGCCTCCGGTGGGCTACTGCTATTTAGCGGTGCATTTAAAGGATTATTAGCTAAGCGTGCATTGTAAAAACAATATGAAATTTTATTCTCTTGTGCTTGTGCTTCTTGTGCTTTTTTTTGCTTATACCAACCTCGAACAACCCCCTCAAGCGCCGGCGCTTTACCCAAAACATCAACACCTGAAAAATCATCATCTTTTAAAAAAGAGAACCCTGTATGTTGCGAGGGCTGACCTGCTGCTGCCCCAAAACGCCCACTTGCATAAGGTGTCGTCGGTGCAGATGCAATACCATTAGAGTGGCGACTTGCTGTTGCAGCTGGGCTGCCGGCCTGAGCATTAGCGCCCTGGATAAGCTCAGTGAAAACTCCATACAATGAGAGGGAAATTTGACATTCTTGAACAGAAGCACAGTGTTTTACAGGCTCTGCTAACAGCCCCCGATAAAAATTTTCTGTTTCCTCACCATCTGGATCTACATCACCTCCATCATAAATATTATCCAGTCTGGCTTTAAGTGCCTCAGAACTTAGAGGAGCGGAAGACTTCTCAAGCCCATCGATAAGGCGAATAGCAAATATTAAAAGCTGCTCTGCCAGTTGATGTTGAGCCGTCTGAGCCCGCTTAAAATCAGAGGAGGTCAAATTTTCAATCTTATAGTTTAGGGATCGAGCAATATGCTTTATCAGTCTCGCTAGCTCTAACTGCGCTTGAGCGACATGCTCGCCAGGGATGCGATAATCTTTCTTTTCCTCCTGCGCGGGTTGTTGGACTTCATTAACGTCGCTCATTGCCTCTACTCTCTCTCACTCATACTGGGCAGAAGGCCCTGTACGTATTTACTAATATAGACTAAAAGAATAATAACACCGTAGACTTAAGGGAATATTAATTTTGCACGCTAATTTTGCTTAAATTTTACGCAAATCGGACGTAAAAAGAAAAGCCGCAACAAATGTGATTCGTTGCGGTTTTTAGGACTGGTTGATTTGGAATCTCTATACTAGAGTTAAGCTGCAAAGTGCCAGTCCAGACCCAAGGACAGCAACCCAATCAAACCATCTGTATTGATATTGCTCGATACAACACCGTTATATTGCAGCGTTGCCGTCAAACTGTGACTCAAGCCCACACCCATACCTGCGCCCACAAATACAGCGGCATTAGTTGACGTCGCAGAAAACCCAAGCAATGTCGCTGTTGAAATTGCTGCAGCACCACCCACTTTACCAAAGATTGTCACTCGCTGACCAATCGGAATGATACCTTTGATTGCGCCATCAATAATAACTAAACTGCCAAATACAACATCTAACCCAGTCGCACCTGCTTCAATCGCAAAATTCTTGTTCAATTGGTAGCCCAAATAAAGCGCACCACCAACCCCTGCCAAACCACCATCCAGCGAGCCATCACTATTTGTTGAAGCGCCCGTGGCAACACCAAGGTTCGCCGATGCATACCACCCCTGGTGCTTATTAAATACCGGGGGATTATTAGCCGGAGCCACATCAGGGTTCATAGGCTCTGCACTTGCTAAACTAACCACACCCAACACTAGCGCAATTATCATAAATTGAAATCGTTTCATCGTTACACCCTTAGTCAGTTAATTTGGTAACATCTTGATCTACAATATTCATACTGTCAATGCTTGTTACACGACATCAGCTCTTTCTTTATTGGGTGCAGCATAAAACTGGAAAAAATTTCTCTACAACCAACTTATCTTAGCAGTGGATCTTAGCAGTGGCTTGATCAAAA
>JAJFJO010000214.1 GCA_021774015.1 Gammaproteobacteria bacterium | reverse complement strand
GCTGAAGAGTTGGGAGTTGTGTTGTTTGAAAAAATGCAAGGCGATGACCCGACGGCACTTATTGGCTTGCCATTGATTGCTCTCGCTCAAATGTTGGAGCGCGAAGGGATGAGTGCTTTAGGGGTGGGTAACTCTTAAGGGTGACAATTAGCCGCTTGGCTATTAGCCTACTGGCTAATTATTAAGGATGGGATAGTCGCCACCAGCTTAAAATACCACCTATCTTGTTGATAATATTTATATTTTTTATTTCCGAGAAGGTGCCCGCCCCTTCAATCATCCTAACTATATGTGGGCACATCCCGCAATTAGTATAACTAAATACGGGTATACTCCTCAATTAGTTTAACTATATGTGGCTAATCCCCGCAATTAGTGATACTATTTGCTGTATCATTGGTCAAATGGTTATATTGTTATGAGATTTCAGCGTGTGTTATATATGCAGCTACCAGCCCGGCAGTCTGTGTTTTTATGGGGTGCACGGCGAACAGGCAAGTCCGCTTATTTGCAGGAAAATTTTAAAGAATCAGTTTACTACGATTTGTTGGATACGCATGAGTTGACTCGATTAACTAAAGAGCCTTATCTTTTTAGGGAGGAAGTGCTTGCACTGCCTGAAATTAAACTCAAACATCCAATCGTTGTTGATGAGGTGCAAAAAGTCCCTGATCTATTAAATGAAATTCACTGGCTTATTGAGAATACAAATAGTTATTTTATTTTATGCGGCTCTAGTGCCAGGCAGCTAAAAACACAAGCAACTAATTTGCTTGGAGGGCGTGCGTGGCAGTTTCATTTTTATCCATTATGTTTTCCTGAAGTGCCACAATTAAATTTGTTAAAAGCGTTTCAGCATGGTTTGATACCAAATCATTATTTAGCAGAAAATAAATTTATTGGCGATTACTTGCAATCTTATGTTGACGTTTATTTAACTGATGAAATACGTAATGAAGGTCTTGTTCGAAATTTATCAGGTTTTGCCAGATTTCTTGATGTTGCTGGATTGTGTAATGGGGAAATGATTAATGTTTCTAATATTGCTCGTGATTGCGGTGTTGATAGAACTACTGTCCAGGGTTATTATCAAATTTTGTTAGACACTCTGCTTGGTTACTTTATTTATCCATATAGGAAAAAAATAAAACGCGACATTATTTTGTCTACGCCAAAGTTTTATTTATTTGATGTTGGTGTAGCTAATTACTTGGCACGGCAAACAGTAACTGAGCTCAAAGGTTTGGTGGCAGGAAAAAGTTTTGAACATTTTATTTTAATGGAGTTAATTGCTTACATCGACATTAATCGAAAGCGCGTAGACATTAGTTATTGGCGTACCAAAACAGGTCTTGAGGTCGATTTTATTCTAGGAGATGCTGATGTTGCAATTGAGGTGAAGATAAGCCAGCAGGTACGTAAGGCGGACTTAAAAGGTTTATGTGCATTTTGTGGAGAACACCCCAAGACTAAAGCGATAGTTGTTTCTCAGGATAGGCGGCCGAGGCAGCTTGCTATTAATGATCAACAATCAATTCTCATTCTTCCCTGGGAAACTTTTTTAGAGAAGCTGTGGCGTGATGAAGTTATCTAATGCTTAGTAGGTTTATGTTAGAATTTCTGATCGCAATACATAACCCTGCCGCAGCTTAAGAAAATTTTCCGCGATGGCTTTATTATTTAATAATAATTTTTTCATTTGATGTGTGTGCTCTAAGGGGTTATAGATTTGCAACACGCGATTTTCCCAGTCACCATTCGGTTTTATTGTAACTGCATTTGTTATATTGCTATGTAAAACGAGCTCTTCAAAGGATATGGTGTTTTCCCAGTGAAAATGTTGGCAAGCTGCCTTATAAATCATCCATGTGGCTCGCAGTTTGGCAAGCTCGCTATAGCCAGCAATGTGTGGTGTGGCGATGGTGGTTGCCTGTAACACTTCTGCATTAATATTTGGTTCGTTTTCCCAGACATCGAGACAATAAATAATATGAGGATTGTCAATGATAGCTTGTGGATTAATAACAGCGCCGCGACCTGCATTCAACACAATAGTGCCTGGTTTTAGTTGTTGTAAAAAATTAGAATTGATTAGGTGGTGGGTAGGGTGATCACTTTCAGTGGTTAGTGGCGTATGTACGCAAATTAAATCACAGTTGTAGAAATCAGTTAATTCATGATGATCAAATGCAGTCTCATAGTCTTTCCGAATCGGATCGTTATGAATAACGGTATAATCCAGTTGTTTAAGTTTCGACGATACTAGAGCTCCAACAGCGCCAACCCCAATAACGCCGGCTTTGTTACTTCCCGCCTGCAATTGGCCGCCTTGCCTTAAGGCAGCGATGCAGCACAACACATAATCAGCTACGGCATGGGCATTGCATCCTGGCGCATGAGCCCAAGTGACGCCAGCTTGTTCTAGCCAAGCGGTATCGAGATGATCAAACCCAGCCGTTGCTGTGCCAACAAATTGTACGTTTGTATTTTTTAATAGTGCTGCATTGACCTTTGTCACCGTGCGGACTAGAAGAATATCAGCATTGGTCACCTGCTCTCGCGTGATGTTTTGGCCGAGGTGTTGAGCGACTTGCCCATGCTTATTAAATAGGTCTTTGCTAAGAGATATTTTTTCATCCGTTACGATTTGCAAATCAAGTCCCCCGGGTCTAAAAGTTCGAGTGTAAAATTTTCACCGAATAACCTAGAGCAATATACCAGTCGGCGTATGCATTTTATATACCTAGGCAGCTGCCAATAATTGAACAGTTCCGTTAAACATATTGAAGTAAAAGGAATTTTTCACCTAAAAGTTGTTTCATTTCTTGCTCATACCTGCCACCTCATAGCATAATAGTAAGTTGGAATTTCCTTGGGCGCTCGGCTTTACGTCGGCCTGTAAGATCGGCCTATGGGTGAAAATAACTCACAGGAAAATCCAGCAATAAGGTGGTGTAATTTAGGGAAGATTTCCGTATGGCGGTAAGCTTACGAAAAGTGAGTTTGGTTTTATTAGGTTCCATTATGGTGAATGGAGCTATTGCTGCGGTGACTCTGCCATCCCCACAACAAACGGTTGTGCATGCACAATCGCAATCAGCTCGTGGTATTTATACGCGCCCAAGTTCAGTGATACCGGCTCCTCATGTAACGCCACCACATTATCCCTTACGCGACGGGTCGCAGATCATTTCGCCTACTGGATATTTAACACAATTGGAGCAACATGTTCATTTGCATGAAACGGCTGAAGAGCAAATGAAAAATGCACCGACAGATAGAGTGACAGCAGAGGGTGAGCCTTATTTCGATCGAGGTAAAATAGCATTTAATTACCATAAAATACCGCGAGTTTGGAACACGCCAGTAATACCCATTGATAAACCGCATTCGGCTTATGCGGCTGCCGACCTTGCTTTTTTGCCAATGTCGACGTTCTCACACCAGCTACCACCGCCAGCTCACGAAACTAGGCCGCCTGAAGTTTTAACGCTGCGCGATTCGATTTTTTTAGCGTTGCGTAATAACCCCACTGTGATTAATAGTGAGCTACAACGCATCGTAGATAAATTTGCAGTGATTGTTGCGCGTAATCAATTTGAACCACAATATGCAGCGGGGCTGAACGCAGCATTTATGAATGGGTCATCACCCGTTTATGGCATTAATTCAAGTGTTAAGTTGCTTACAACAATCGGTACTCAATTTGAAGTTACTTATAACAATGCTTTTATGGATAAGGGTGGAGCAGCATCAATAACGGTAGATCAGCCGTTAATGCGAGGTTTTGGTTATGTAAATCGCATACCGTATGAAAATGCACTAGATGGTGAGCTGAACGCACGTCTTGGTTTTAAAAACAGTATGATCGGTGTTGTGGTTGCTGTGATCAATGCTTACCATACTCTGGTTGAAGATTACAATAATATAGATATTCAGCGTAATAACTTGGAAGAAACAATTAACACGGTTAATCAATATCGTTTGCAAGTACGCGTGGGTAAAATGGCGGGTTCTGATTTGCAACAACAAGAAGGTAACTTGGCGAGTGCTAAGCTCAGCTATATCCAAACAAAAGATACACTACAAACGGATTATCAAGCATTTTTAGGAGCGTTGGGTTTAATAACGAGTGCTAAATTGCGCATTATAACTAAAGTTGATGATTCAGGTCTGGTCATACCTAGTAAAAAAGAAGCTATTACTATTGCACTGAAAAACAATATCGCTTATCGCCAGGCAGTTTTGGCAATGCGCGCGACGAAACGCGCAATTATTTCCGCACAAGATGCACGCAAACCCCAATTGGATCTCGCCTTAAGTACAACTGCTCCCGATATTGCTCAAATTAATAGTACAGGTTCCACCTCATCAAAAGCGATGTTTACATTTAGCGTGCCTATTGATGATGTGGCTGCACAGGAAGGTTTGGTGAGTGCTAAGATTGCATTTAAAACAGCTAAAATAAGTTTATCGCAACAGAAGGAAAATTTGATTCGGTCTATTATTACCCAAATTAACTCGCTTCATAATACAAAACAGTCAATTACTATTGGTAAGCAGTCGGTAAAATTAGCAGAAGAAACGTTGAAAAATGCTAGAATTAAGCAGCGTTTTGGGAAGGCTACTATGTTTGAGGTTATTCAAGATCAAAACGCACTTTTATCAGAGCGCACTAGCTTGGTGTCGACTGAGATCAGTTTTCTTGATGGAATTGCCAGCTTAAACGAGCAGTTGGGAGTTACTTTGGATAAATGGGATATTAAACTTAGGTATTAAGGTTATGCGACAAAAAACGTTATTGCAAAAACTATGGGTTTATACTGTTTTAACAGGAGTATGCTGCTGTGCTGCGGCATTAGTAGGGTGTCAGGAGAAAAAGAAAAAAGCAGATGTTCCGAAGGTGGTGAAGGTGATCACAGTTAAGTTACAAACACCGATAAAGCGTCTCTACTTTACCGGCACATTGGAGCCTATCAGCGTTAAGTCTGTAACAAGCCCGGTAGCGGGGCATATTGCGAAGCTCGCATTTGCTTATGGTGAGAAAGTGGAAAAAGGGCAAGACTTAGTCGTCTTAGATTCTGATGCGTTAGCAACTAGTTTTCGCAAGGCGGTAAGTGATTATCTGCAAAAGAAAGATACTTATGATAATAGCAAAGAATCCTATGCGGGTAGCAAAGCTTTATATCAAGCAAAGATAAACTCTCGTGAGCAATATTTGTCAGATCGGAGTACTTATGAAAATAACGTATTAAATTTCTTCCAATCTCGTTACCAGTTACGCAAGGTATTGAAGCAGGCGGATGTGTCTTTCGATGAAATTTCAAAATTAAACTTAAGTGAAATAAGGCAGGTGATGTTACTGCTGAGGAAAAAATTTAATAATATTATTATAAAAGCACCCGCAGATGGTGTGGCGCTATTTCCTGTGGCTGGAGAGCAAGCGTCTAGTGACAGCAGTAAAACAGGAAAATTGCAGGTGGGGGATGATGTTAAGGAAGGCCAGCTATTATTAAGCATTGGTGATTTAACGGGTTTTGCTGCGCGCGTACAAGTTAGTGAGGTTGATGTTAATAAAATAACACCACAGATGGATGTGAGGATTACGGGCGATGCATTCCCACAGTTTACACTCAAAGGTGTTGTGAAAGAGGTGGCTTCGCAAGCAAACCCATCTTCTGCTGGCGGTGGCGGTAGTTTGAGTATGTTCAAGGTGTTAGTGGTTGTGCCCTCTATTACAAAAGCAGAAAAAAAGATTATTCACGTTGGAATGACTGCAAAAATTGAGGTGGATATAAAAGGGACGCCAGGAATCATGGTGCCTATTAAGGCAGTATTTCACAAGAATGGAAAATCTTATGTAACAGTTGTTAATAAGGCAAATCAACATACAAGCGTATTGGTTACAACCGGACAAACGACGCCAGTTAGTGTATTGATTACGAGCGGTATTAAAATGGGTGATAGGGTGGCGGTATATGATCGAGTTCGATAATATCACTAAGACTTATATGATGGGTAAAAATGAATACCAGGCATTGCATGGTGTGAGTTTCAACATCGATAAGGGTGAGTTGGTGAGTATTATTGGTCCTTCGGGTTCTGGTAAATCAACCTT